>JALRAI010000072.1 GCA_023258055.1 Flavobacteriaceae bacterium
AAAAAACTACAATATTTTGATCCTGAGCTCGGCGAGTCTTATGTGCCTTATGTGGTTGAGACCTCGATTGGATTAGACCGAATGTTTTTGGCCGTTTTAAGCCATGCCTTACAAGAAGAAGACCTAGGGGATGGCTCCAGCCGTACGGTATTGAAATTGCCGTCAATTTTAGCGCCGGTTAAGGCGGCTGTATTGCCACTTGTCAAAAAAGATGGACTGCCAGAACTCGCCCAAAAGATAGTCGATGACTTGAAATGGGAAATGCCAGTAACCTATGATGAAAAAGACGCCGTAGGACGACGCTACCGCAGACAGGATGCTGTTGGGACGCCTTATTGTATTACGGTCGACCATCAGTCCCTAGAGGATAAAACAGTGACCATTCGTCATCGCGACAGCATGGAACAAGAGCGTGTGGCCATTGCGGAATTGAGTCAAAAGATGCAGGAATCCACCTCATTTAAGCATTGGCTGGGCTCAACGCTGGCGTAATACAATATCTCGAACCCAAACAGGACTGGCCTCAGGGCAGCGATTCATGCGACGCATTCCTGCGAATAAAACCCACACCTTAAGGCCCTCCTTTTGAAAATCCTCAGCAAGGTTAACGGGATCTAGTAATCGACTGGGATCATTGTCTAATCTCAGGAGCCATTGGCAAGCCCCGTCCTCTATTGAGGCACCTTGCTCAGAATTGGAAATTGCTGAATTCTGTTTTCGCTTGGGGCCTTGAACAATTTGCCCCAAAATGTGATCTGGGCTAGGCGGCTCATTGTATTGGGTTTGATCCGTTTCTAAAGCGCGCGATAAGGAATCATTGCTTTTACGTTGCTGAGCACTACAGCCTGTCAGTAAAAAGGGGATAGTAAACAGGGTAATAGTAAACAGGGCTACACGGAAAATCTTAGCGGGGAAAATCATCATTGAAATCGAGGTGTTAATGGTCCGAACTATAATTTTTGGGCACAATTTTGTTTTTTCGATTTAGGGATAGTGCTCAAAATTAAAGTTTAATAAGTGAAACGTATAAAAGCTCCATTTTTATCCTATGGAATAGTTAAATTTTAACAGATTCCTAAGAAAATCCACAAAATGAGTGTATTTTTAGGCTCTTTTTTGAAACAATTAACCCTAAAATTAACATAATGAATTTCAAAAACTATTTTTTGATGTTTTGTGTGGCTTTGATGAGCATCAGTCTTACGGCTCAAGAGGAAACGCAGAACCAAGCACAAGGCGTGACTGATTTTGGTGAATCATTGCCCATGTACTACGTGCCATCTTTGGCTTCTCGCACTCATTTGATTCCTGCGGAATACACCGAAGAAGAGGCGAAAGACCGTCGTTCGATCCGCAACAAAGTGGTGATCGGAAAGGAAAAGCAAGACTCTGATGATTACTACGTTCTAAATCGTCACGAAACGGAGCAAACTATTCGCGTGATGCCTCCTTCTATTGTATTTGATGCCTATTCTTCAGGGTCTCAACCTACCGATCCTTCTATGGCAGTTGGTTTGGACCACGTTTTTGTGGTGTACAATACTGGGTACCGAATTTTTGATAAATCAGGGACTGCTTTAACAGGACAGCTCGCTGTAACGAATATTTTTTCTGGCGGTGGATGTTGTGATTTAACCGCTTCTTATGATACCGCCGCGAATCGCTGGGTCATCAGTTACCTATTTGGGAATGGAAACGTCCAAGTGGCAGTATCTGATGGACCAGACCCAATCAACAATGGGTGGTATGTTTATACCTATACTGGCGTAAATGATTACCAAAAACTTTCGGTTTGGAGTGATGGCTATTATATCACGGCGAATGTTGGTAACCGACGTGTATGGGCTTTGGAACGCGATGAAATGCTTGCTGGAAGCACCACGGCGAGTTTCCAAACTTTTACCCTTACCGGGATTCAAACTTCAGGATTTTATAGTCCTCAAGCACTAAACGTGAGTGATGGAACCATGCCAGCTGCTGGTGGGGCCACTATCGTTTACTTGCAAGATGATGCTTGGGCTGGAGTGAGCGAAGACCACATTAAATTTTGGACCATTGACGTGGATTGGGCGACACCATCAAACTCAACCATTTCTGCCGCTACACAGATTACTACGACACCCTTTATATCAGTCTTTGACGGCGGTAGTTTTTCAAACTTGACGCAACCCAACAATGGGGTGGCGATTGATGCACTTCAAGCGACAATCATGAACCAAGCTCAGTTCCGAAAATTTGCTACCCACAACAGTGCTGTATTTAACCACGTAGTGGATGCCGATGCGACCGGTGGAGAGCTGGCTGCAGTGCGTTGGTATGAATTCCGCCAAGCCGGAGATAACCAGCCTTGGACTTTATTCCAAGAAGGAACTTATACCGCTCCTGATGGACGTCATGCATGGCATGCCAGTATGATCATGGATGGTGCTGGAAATATTGGAATGGGATATTCTTCTATGTCTGGACCTACAACAACCGATGTGGTTCGCGTGAGTTCATATTACACTGGTCGTTTTGACGGGGATGCTCCTGGAGTGATGACTGTAGCCGAAGAATTAATCGCCAATGGAAATGCCAATATCCCTGGATTGCGTTATGGCGATTACAGTAAAATTGACATTGATCCAGCAGACGATGCTACCTTCTGGTTCATTAACGAATACATGAACAGTGGTCGTAAAGGGGTTGTTGGGGTATTCCAGCTCGAGCCAAACACTACTGTTGATGATATCGGAGTTACCAGTATTACCTCACCTGAAAGTGGTCCTTTGACTAATACTGAAGACATTGTTGTCAATATCAAAAACTTCGGAATTAACGACATCGTAGATCCTGAGGTTCAGTATACCATTGATGGCGGAACTCCAGTTGTCGAGACTTTCACAGGGATTTTAGCTGCTGGTGCAACAGAAAGTTATACTTTCTCAACGCCTGCTGATCTTTCTGTTCAGAATCAAATTTACACCATCGCTGCACGTACTAACTTTGCGCCGGATTCAAACCCGGCCAATGACGAGGCGACCAAAACGGTTCAAAACTCTATCATTTATTGTAACCCGAACTTGGATTGTTCCTTCGGTGATGGATTTACTTTAGTTGCTGTTGAGCAAATTAACAATCCGTCTGCCTGTGAAGGTTATGGTGATTTCACGAACCAAGTGGCAAGCTTTTCTGCAGGTCAAACCTATCAAGTTACTTTTACTACAGGTTATGGTGATCAGCACGTAAAAGGTTGGATTGACTTTAACGATGATGGAACATTTGCGACGAATGAAATCGTAGTTCAGAATTTCGTCATTGCTCCTGGACAAGGTGCTGGAACTTATACGGAAACAACAGATCTTGTAATTCCTGCAGGGGTTCAAAGTGGTATTCACAGAATGCGCTTTAAGTCAAACTGGCAAGCGGAAGTTCCTGCTGATGCTTGTGAGATCACAAACTACGGTGAGACAGAAGACTATTCGGCAGATGTGGATGGCGTATTAGGCATCACTCAGGCGGCTATCAGTAATGCTGAGTTGATTGTGACTTCTGGTCAAAACAATCAATTTGACATCGCACTAGTAACCAGCTATGAGGACCGTGCCTCTATTGGGATATACAATGTTTTAGGTCAGTTATTGGCGTTTAACTACATTGAGAAAGAAGGCGATCGTTTTAACTACGCCTTAGATATGTCTTATGCTGCATCTGGTGTTTACATCATCAAAATGGGAGACATTTCTTCAAATATCTACAAGACAGCTAAGATTATTGTCAAATAATCATTAGCGAAATTTATATTGAAAATGGGCCGTCATGCGACGGCCCATTTTTTTTGGCTCAATAGTCCCAATTTATCATCAAGGCTTATCCATTAGAAAAATGCCCTGAGTTGCATTGAACCCGAATGTATGGTTTTACTCTCGGGACTTTGACGTCCGAAATAGGAAAGATTTAAATCTAAAAAACTGTTGATTCGTTTTTGCCACAAAAGATTCCAGGTATAATTCTCCCCTGGCTGAAGCCCCTCAAGCATCAGATAAGCTACAGAGGAATAAGTTGAGCCTTCAAATTTATTGTTGATGGCATTGAGTTCAGCGGTCAGGGACATTTTATCGGCCTTGGCCAAGGTGCATGAAAGCCCGAGATTATTTTGACTAAGGCCTTCATTATCGCCGATTTTGTTCTCTTTTTTCGCGTAAGACCAAAACAAATTGACCCGGGAGTTTTCGCCCCAGAAATAGGTGATTTTGGGCTTGACTCCTCGATTCAGCAACTTAAAATTTCGCTGGCCGAAGTTTTCAGAGCGGGTGTCCCGCCGGTTTTGTTCTAGAGTGATATGGGCCAAAAATTGATCTTGGATTTTATGATCAAAAGTCAGCTGATGTTGTTTGATTGTTGTTTGCTGCAGACCAAGGGCCACGAGTTGATTATTCTGATTGTGTTGATAGATATAGGCTGTGGTGTAGTGTTGACGATTTCGATTGAAAAATAAAGATTGCTTAAAATTCATTTGCAGGGCGAGATCTTGTGCGCTAGAACCACTGAAAGGATTGATAAAAATTAAATCAGTTTTAGGGGCACTGCGATCTACCATCAGCGCGGTTTGGCTATAGAAGTGAGCGAGGAATCCCTTGAGTCCAGGATTATTTCGCCATGAGGAAAATTGCCAGGTCATGAGCTGTGTCACTGCGCTGCGCTGAATATCTATAAAGGTTTGATTTGGGAGTAAAAGTCGCACATAAGCCGCTTGATCTTGAAATTGTGCAATTTCAAATTCATCTAATTCTTGAATGCCATTGTCATTGTAATCAATCCAAGTGTAGGTCCCTTGGCCGGGTTCGACGGCCACATAGGTAAATTCTTGTTGCGGGAGTTTACCATTGTTGGCCTCAACATTTGAAGACAGACGCAATCGGTCCTCCCATAGACTTTGGGAAAAACTAAGGCGTAGGTTGAGCGACTTTTGATTTTGTTGTGTTGAGTTTGTGGTGGTAAGATTGCGGTACTGAGTAAAGCCTGATAATTTCGTTTTTGAGGTATTGATCAGTTGTGTTTTGGCAAAAATATCCCGGGCAATACCTACACGGTTTAAGCTGCCTGAAACTACACTGTCTGTATCGCGATACCGCCACCCGAGTTCTGTAAAGACTTGAGTGCTATCGCCTATCCCCACAGCGGTCTCGTAGGCCATAAACTTTTGGCTTAGCGGGCTAAACTGATCTAAACTGTCTTTTACCCGATTGTTTTCGGTCAAAAACTTTGCGCGTAGCCATCTTCTCTCCCCCGAGAGGCCCAAGGATTGATGGGCTCTTAGAAATGAACTGCTTCCGGAGCTCGCCTTTGAACCGAGCTGACTCCACTGACCTTGATATTGCCATTTTTTACCTCGGAGATCGCTGCTGAGGTTGTGTTTTTGTCCCAGGTAATCGCCAAATGTATTGAGCTGATCAAACCTGTAGGTCACTTGTCCGAGTCTTTGGTCTTGCCACTGTGTCCCGAGAGAACTCAAAATCTGATCACGGACAATTTGGTTTAATGGGAGGTTCCAGTCTCTGTTAAATTCTACTTGGTACAAGAGCTCAGGGCTGCGGTAATTTTTATCCACGGTATTTATCTGAGCAAAGCCACTTATTTGCCATAGACTGTCTTGCCGGGCCAAAACTTGCCGAGCACTAAAAAGTCCTGCGTAGCCGGTGTTGTTTTGGTCATCGATAGTGCTGTATCGATTTAAGTCATTATCACTAGCGCTGAATTCAGCATTGATCTGTGTATTGTTTTTGTCATAACGCACAAATGCGCCGGCTAGTTGGAGTTTCTGGGCTGGGGTGAGTCTAATTACTGGGCTGTATGAGCCTTGTGGCACACCGTCTACAGGTGGGACATAGACAAAAATTTTATTGATGCTGGTTTGACTTTCAATGATATAATCCCCTTGATTTGGCCCCAATAAGGTGAATCTAACTTGGTAAAGCTCATCTTCGGGATTATTGGAAAACACGAAGATGGTTTGACCGGCCAGGATTTCTTTTTTGTAGAGAATTTGATTCTCCGAATAAGTGGCCAGTTGCTCAGAAGGAGCCAGTAGGGCCTCAGGGTCATCACCAGCGTTTTTTAACACCTCTTGCTGGGTCGTGGTAAAATTTTGTTGCAAAGGCTGGTTTTTATCGTCCTGCTCAGTATAGAGATAGGCCCCAACATTGAGATATTCACTTTGGTAGTTCGCCCCGGTGTTTGCGATAAAGCGGGTATAATTTCTCTCAGTGATTTGATACTCCGCCGTAATCCTCATATTACTATTTATGGGATAAGTAGGGTTAAAACGTATTTCTCCCGCATTGTAATCGATGATGTAATCCGCGTTTTCTCCCCGCTCGAGCATAACCCCGTTGACATAAATGCGTTCACTTCCAGAAATCATTAGGATCAGGGCCTCTCCGTTAGCCCCTAATAGTTTATATGGCCCTTGATTGCCCTCTTGCCCCTGGATAATAGATCGTTTAAATACCCCGCGCACCAAACCGGCGGCGGCAAACATTTGCGTTTGGCTTCCGTCGCCATGATCCAATTGCCAGGCCGCATGCATTCCTTGAATTTTTTTGGTAAACTGTCCGAAAAATGTTTTTTGATTTAAAAGGTCGACATCACCAGCACGCAACTGCCAGTTGTCGGCTTCCAAGGCGACAAACAGTTGATCAAATTCCTCCAGACTCTGGGTGTAGCCTCCATTTTCGCCAGGCAAATTACTGTCTTGTAATGAAGCCCTAATCTGAACTTTATCGCTGAGGGCTCCTGTAATTTGTAAATCGAGTTGACTGTTTACCACAGCGTTTTGGTTGTTGCCCACAGTCACCCCGCGGACGATACTCCCTTGAGCATTGAGTCCCGAAAATGGATTCTTATCTCGGCGAAAATTATGCTCCCCCATTTGATAGAGCTTACCGATTTGATTTTGGGCTGGAAGAATAAGCTCTGGATCCAGAGCGCTGTAGGTTTTGGTCAAATAATTAGGGTAACGCAGGTAATGGATTTCAACGGAATCGTTTGCCTTAATGAGTTCAGGGTCCAGCAAAAGTATGGCCTTGGCATATTGTACAGTATAGCGACTGCTGTCGAGTGGAGTCTGATTCATGGCCCAAACACTAAAGTGCTGGGGGTTGACTGAAATAGAATCAAAAGATATGGTATCGCTGACTTTGACCCTGACACTGCGTCCAGACCAAAAATCGCGGTCTTGAGCATAGGCTTGGCTTGCAGACCACATCCAAAATGCGACCAGCAGGGAAAACGCAGAAAATAACTTTGCCTTCAAAGCCATAAATACACAACGAGTCTCATTGGGTAAACTGAATCCGTCTCAAATTATTTTGTTGATTGTTTTTTGAAAATTAAGCAACGGTTATTAGGGTAAATATACGGGCTTATTTAATTTAGTACACGGCGATGACATACCCATAAAATCTATTGTTTTGAAAATAATCTCTTATAACGTTAACGGAATTCGTGCGGCCATCAATAAAGGCCTTTTACAATGGTTACAGCAGGCCGGCCCTGATGTATTTTGTATTCAGGAAACTAAGGCCATGAAAGAGCAGGTGGACCTGGAATTGATTGAGCAGGCAGGCTATCCTTATCACTATTGGTTCAGCGCCCAAAAAAAAGGTTATAGCGGTGTGGCAATTTTCTGTAAAAAAGAGCCGGATCATGTGGCCTATGGTACGGGGATCGACTATATGGATGCCGAGGGGCGCAACCTGCGTGTGGATTACCCAGGGGTGTCCATTATGAGCCTTTATTTGCCCAGCGGGACTAATGATGACCGCTTAGACTTTAAGTTTCAATACATGGATGACTTTTTGACCTACGTAACCGAATTGCGTCGTGACTATCCCAATTTGGTCATTTGTGGGGACTACAATATTTGTCATCATGCCATCGACATTCACGACCCCATACGCAATGCAAAAGTTTCTGGATTTCTGCCGCGTGAGCGCGAGTGGTTAGAGGCTTTTGTTCAATCAGGTTTTGTCGACAGTTTTCGTCATTTAAACAAAGAGCCCGGACAGTACACTTGGTGGAGTTATCGCGCGAACGCCCGTGCAAATAATAAGGGTTGGCGTATTGATTACAATATGGTTACAGAGCCCCTTAAAGACCAAATAAAGCGCGCGCTGATCTTGCCACAGGCCAATCATAGCGATCACTGCCCTCATATGGTTGAGTTAGCCCTGTAATGTATTGGCCGAGCGCCCCGAAACTCCGACTTAAATAAATAAATGTTGGACTAGGTCGTGTACCTTACCGACTTGCACCACATGAATTTTGGTGTTTTTAGGGACTTTGCTGTGTTTGGCCACAATAATTTGAGTAAAACCGAGCTTTTCTGCCTCCAAAATCCGCTGTTCTAAACGACTTACTGGCAGACTTCACCAGCCAGACCTATTTCACCCGCAAAGCAACTGCTGCGCATCAGGGGCATATCGTTATTCGAGGAGAGAACCGCGGCAACCACGGCAAGATCCAAGGCAGGATCATCGACTTGTATGCCTCCTGTAATATTCAAAAATACATCTTTAGCGCCCAGTTTAAAACCAACGCGTTTTTCCAAAACCGCCAAAATCATATTCAGCCGCTTTAAGTTATATCCCGTAGCAGAGCGCTGAGGAGTTCCGTATACGGCGCTGCTCACTAGGGCTTGAATCTCAATCATTAAAGGGCGCATTCCTTCAAGGGTTGCTGCGATAGCCGTCCCACTCAGGGGCTCATCGGTTTTAGAAATAAGCAGTTCAGAGGGGTTAGTTACTGCGCGCAAGCCCTCGCCCAGCATTTCATAAATCCCGAGCTCATTAGTGCTGCCAAATCGGTTTTTATGCGCGCGCAAAATACGATAGACGTGGTGCCGGTCGCCCTCGAATTGCAGAACAGTGTCCACCATGTGCTCTAGAATTTTTGGACCAGCGATATGGCCATCTTTGGTAATGTGACCGATTAAAACGACCGGAGTCTGGGTCGATTTTGCGTATTTAATCAGTTCTGCTGTGGCGGTTCTAATTTGAGAAATA
>JALRAI010000073.1 GCA_023258055.1 Flavobacteriaceae bacterium
GATGCCACAACTATTGGCTTTGTGGCGGTGCGTTATGAGCAACCTTTGATTGATTTAGGAGGAGATACTTGTGCCGGACCTGACACCATCTTAGATGCCACACCAGATAACTACGATCCAAGCGATGTTAGTTTTGTTTGGCTACTCGATGGCGAACAGATTGCTGGCGCTGATCAGGCGACTTACAACCCAACTACAGCTGGAAATTATACGGCTATCGTGAGTGTGGGTGACTGCGCGGGTGAGCAAACAGTCGTCGTAGGTCCTGAGTTAGATCTAAACCTGTCTGAAGAATGTGTCCCAGATGCCGGAACACTGGTTCAAGCCCTTGTTGCCAATAGCTCGGCCAGCGTAGGCAGTTTCCAATGGTCTGAAAATGGAACCGATATTGCCGGAGCTACAAGTAACACGCTTATTTTGGATTGGGGCGCTCAGAGTAGTGGAGACCCACGCACCTTTACCGTGACCCTATCAGAAGGTAATTGCAGTAACAGCCAAAGCATTACTGTCACGCAGTTCAATTGCGTCATTCCTCAAGGTATTTCACCAAATGGGGACGACCTCAATGACTGTTTTGATCTGGAATTCATAGCCGATCGATTCGGCGCCTTTAGTGTGGATATTTACAACAGATACGGGATGAATGTCTTTAGCCAAGACAATTACATCAACGAATTCTGCGGTGTGGACCAAGATGGTAGCGACCTCATTACGGGTACTTACTATTATGTGATCAAATTTGCCGAACCCAATACTGAATACGGCGAAATGCACACCGGCTGGGTCTATGTCAATCAAGCGGCCAACTAATCAAAATTCAATAAGAAATAACAACCAAGCATAATGAAAAAATTAGCCATCGCAATACTACTGATCAGTCTGACCGCTTCGGCACAGCAAGATCCGCAGTACACCCAATACATGTACAACATGAACGTGGTGAATCCGGCATACGCAGGACTCAAAGAATCCTTGTCGGTTACGACTTTATTTCGCAAACAATGGTCGGGCCTTGAGGGCGCACCAACCACCTTTACCCTGTCTGGCCACTCGCCAGTGAATGATAAAGTTGGTTTGGGTCTTTCTGCAATCAAAGATGAATTAGGTCCTGTAAAAGAAACCAACCTCATGGTCGATTTCTCCTATACCCTGCAAATGGGAGAGCAACTGAAATTGGCATTGGGGCTCAAAGCAGGGGCCACCTTCCACGATGTGGGACTGGCCAGCCTTGATATTCAAGACCCGAATGATCCATTTTTTGCTGTGGACATAAACAATACCTACCCAAATATCGGTGCAGGAGCATTTTTATACAGCGACAACTATTATTTTGGATTGTCGGTTCCTAATATGCTCAACAGTGTGCATCTTGATGAGAACGGTCTCCAATACGGTAGCGAGGTCAATCATTACTTTGTCACGGCAGGTTACGTTTTTCAAGTTAATGACAATATCAAGTTGAAACCATCAACCATGATTAAATCAGCCTTTGGAGCACCGACATCTATTGATTTAAACCTCAACGCCTTGTTCATGGAAAGGTTCGAAATTGGAACCTCCTACAGAACAGAAGATTCATTTAGCGGCCTACTAGGCTTTCAAGTAGCACCCTACTTGCGTATCGGATATGCTTATGACCATGTGATGAGTGAACTGAGCGCCGTTTCCTCAGCCTCACACGAAGTAGTCATTACTTTTGACCTGATCTCTAATCCAAAAACACTGCGTTCTCCGCGCTACTTCTAATGCTAAATTTTAATTCCATTAAAATGAAAAATATTATCACTCTACTACTTTGTTTGACCTTTGTCATGGGGTCGGCACAAGATAAAGACACCAAAAAGGCGGATGAACTCTATGAGCGCATGGCTTATGCTGATGCCGCAGATGCCTATCTAAAACTCCTCAAACGCGGAAAAGGAAGTCGCTATGTCTTCGAACAATTAGGTAATTGTTATTATCAAATTAATGATTTGAAGGGCGCCGAGACTTATTTTAAACGCGTGGTTAAAGGCCGTCGGGTCAACCCTGAAGTATTCTACACTTACGCTCAAGTATTAAAGGCAAGTGGGAAACTCAGTGATCACGACATGTATATGAATAAGTTCGCTGCTGAAAAGCCGGAGGATTCAAGGGCCAAAGCATTTTTGGCCAATCCAATGGCCGTAGCGCAAATGCTTGAGGCCTTCCCGGCTTTTGACGCCAAAAACCTCAGTGACATCAACACTGAATACTCAGAATTTGGCGGAACTTTGGTGGGTAAAGACTTTTATTTTACCTCTTCGCGCAATACTACTAGAAAAAAATACCATTGGGACGATCAACCTTTCTTGGATGTCTACAAGGCCGAACTTGTGGGTAATACCATTAAAAATGCCAAAATCCTAGAAGGTGATGTGAATACCAAATACCACGAGGGTGGTGTTGCTTTATCGGCAGATGGCAAGCGCCTGTATTTTGATCGCAATGACTACCTGGACGGCAAGTACGTAAAAGATGAAAACGGGGTGAATCAAATCAATTTGTATTACTCTGAGCTTGTCGATGGCGGTTGGAAAGGCGTTTATCCCCTTCCTTTTAATAATTCCGAATATTCGGTAGGACACCCCGCGCTAAGCCCTGACGGTAAAACGCTTTATTTCGCTAGTGATATGCCTGGTGGTTTAGGAGCCTCTGACCTTTACAAGGTGTCCATCAATGAAGACGGTAGTTTCGGCACTCCTGAAAATCTGGGCGCTGGGATCAATACCTCGGGCAAAGAATTATTCCCATCGGTGGACAGTAATGGAACACTTTATTTTGCCAGTAATGGACATCTAGGCCTTGGTGGGCTGGACGTATTTAAAGCCCAGGCACAAGCCAGTGGTTTCGGTGCGGTAGAAAATTTAGGTAATGGCGCAAACAGTGCTGGTGATGACTTTGCCTTTGTCTATAACCCAGAGACTGAGTCTGGTTTTGTTTCCTCTAATCGCGAAGGCGGTAAGGGTATGGATGATATCTACCAGGTCACGCCAAAAGTTCCTCCATGTGACGTAATTATTGATGTTCTTGTAGTCAATGCGTATACCGATGAGCCGCTATTTGGCGCACGCGTCAGTCTGGGTGATGGCAGTTCTGATCGCCTGAGCACGATTCAAACTTCTGAGGCTGGAACTGGCCAATTTATGGCAGCTTGTAATACGGCACTCACGGTTTCGGCTCAATATGCAGGCTTTGAACCAGAAACGGTCGATATCGATCCTAGCGGCAATGGCACCATGAGCAAAACTTTGAAATTAAAGCCCGTAGAGGCCATCATAGTCGACGATAAAATCGAGCTTGAAACCATTTTATTTGATTACAACAAAAGCGATATTAAACCTCAAGCGGCATTTGAATTGGATCGTTTGGTTGAAATCATGAACAAATACCCTAAACTGATCGTACGCGTAGAAAGTCATTCGGATACCCAAGGGGATGCGGATTATAACCGTGCCTTATCTGATCGTCGTGCACAAGCCACAGTGCAGTACGTGATTGATCAAGGGATTGATGCTTCACGTATCAGTGGTCAAGGATTTGGTGAAGATCAACCTGTTGTCGACTGCGCGGATAACTGTACCGAGGAAGATCACGAGAAAAACCGTCGATCTGAATTCATCATCGTCAATGAATAATTCCTTTTTAGGGATTTTGGCCTGATGCGTTTTTAGCGCCACAAAATCTCCGATTGAATTACTCGGATAACTCCCCAAAAATATGGGCGGCCCTGCGGGCCGCCCATATTTTTTTGTCATAAATTTAACGTTCACTCCCTCAGGGTGAATGGGTTTGATTTTTATACCTTTGCGCTGGTCAAACAGAGCCTTTGGAAAAACTCTTTAGTATAGGATTTTGGAGCGCCGTAGCGCGTTTTATATTGCGCAATCGCATCGGCATATTGGCAGGCATAGTGCTCGTAACTATATTCTTAGCCTCACAATGGCAGCACATGCGCTTTACCTATACAGAAGCCAACCTGCTGCCCGATGACCACCCGTACAATCTCGAATACCAACAATTTTTAGATATTTTCGGCGAAGAAGGCAATCTCATTGTTTTAGGGGTCAAGGACAGCACTTTATTCACTCCGGAAAACTTCAATTCATGGATGAAGCTCTCCCAGGAGTTGCAAGAGTTTGATGAAGTAGAACTGAGCCTTTCTGTAGGTGATTTAAAAAAGCTACAAAAAAAGAAAAACGCTCAGGAATTTGAACTGGTTCCCTTTATTGACGACACCTTGTTCACGCGCAACACTATGGCGCGCTATAAACATGAGCTCTTTAATAAGCTACCCTTTTACGAGGGACTCATCTACAACCCTTCAAAAAACTCAGTGCGTACGGCCCTATACCTAGATAAGAGTATCGTAAACACTTTTACACGTAGAGATTTTATTATAAGCGACCTCATTCCAAAAATTGAGGCCTTTGAGGCCCAAACCAATATTAAGGTACATACCTCGGGCATGCCCTACATACGAACCCTGAACTCAAAAAATATTATCGACGAGATTGGATTGTTTATCGGGGCGGCTATGCTGGTTACCTCACTGATTTTTTTCTTTTTCTTCCGCTCTTACCGAGCCACGTTTATCTCGCTAGTTACTGTACTTATTGGGGTGATGTGGTCCTTTGGATTTTTGGGGTTATTGCACTATGAAATTACTGTATTGACCGCCCTGATCCCGCCGCTGATCATCGTTATTGGGATCCCTAATTGTATCTTTTTAATCAATAAATACCAGCAAGAAATCAAGCGACACGGGAATCAGGCCAAGTCCCTGCAGAGAGTAATCAGTAAGGTGGGTAATGCCACACTGATGACCAACCTGACCACCGCTTCTGGTTTTGCGACTTTTATTTTGACCAATAGTAAGTTGCTGAAGGAATTCGGTATTGTGGCCTCAATTAATATTGTGGCAATATTTCTTTTATCCCTGTTTATCATCCCGATTATTTACAGCTTTATGGCGGTCCCCAAGTACAAGCATTTAAAGCACCTAAATAAACGCTGGATCAGTCGATTTGTCAATTGGATGGAACGCATGGTGCGCGAGCATCGAATTGCAATTTATGTCGTCTCTATCAGTATGCTTTGCGCGAGTATTATTGGGATGTTTCAAATAAAGCTCTCTGGTAGTTTGATTGAAGATATGCCTAAGAGTATGGACTTTTATAAGGACATTAAGTTCTTTGAAAAAGAATACGAGGGCATTATGCCTCTAGAAATATTGGTCGATACTAAAAGAAAAAAAGGGGTGATGAATTTGGCCACCCTCAAGCGCATGGATCAATTGCAGCAAGTGATCAATGAAATTCCTGAACTCTCACAACCGATCTCTGTGGTCAACTTGGTGAAATATTCTAAACAAGCTTATTACAATAACAATCCTGAATATTTTCAATTGCCAAACAATCAAGAGCGCAGCTTTATATTGTCTTATGCGCAGAGCGGGGCAGAAAACACCAATCTGCTGTCGAGCTATGTGGATACCACCGGACAATATGCGCGTATAACGGCATTTCTAAAAGACACTAAGCTCGAGCGATTTGAACGTATCGAAGAGGATCTGCGCGGAGAAATCAACAAAATATTTCCAGGGGATCGCTATAATGTTTCCATTACCGGTAAGGCTTTTATATTTGAAAAGGGCACCAAATATCTAGTCAATAACCTACTGCTGTCCTTGTCTCTAGCCATTTTTTTGATTGCCTTGTTTATGGCATGGATGTTTAGAAACCTGAAAATGATCCTCATTTCTCTTATTCCAAATATTCTTCCTCTGCTGGTAACGGCGGGTATCATGGGGTTCGTGGGGGTGGATATTAAGCCCTCCACCATCTTAGTCTTTAGTATCGCTTTTGGTATTTCGGTGGATGACACCATACATTTTTTGGCCAAATACCGCCAAGAACTCATGGCCCACGGATGGAAAATTAAAAAATCCGTCTTTTTGGCTTTGAGAGAAACTGGGGTGAGTATGTTTTATACCTCCATTGTACTGTTTTTCGGTTTTTCTGTATTTACCATATCTGAATTCGGTGGAACCATCGCCTTAGGGGCTCTGGTATCCTTAACGCTTTTATTTGCTATGCTGGCTAACCTACTGCTGCTGCCCTCCTTGTTGCTGTCCTTAGAGCGCAGCATTGCCAATAAGCAAACCCTTCTAGAGCCGGCTTTGGAAATTTTGACCAATACTGATGAAGAAGTAAAAGCGCTCACTCAAGAAGAATTCGAGGACAGACCAAAGAAATAATTTATCTTTATCGCGACAAACGATTATACCCATGCAAGAGCACGTAATTTCTGAGATTTTGGCCATGGACCCAAGTATAAATCCCGTAACAGTATCGGGTTGGGTGCGCGCATTTCGCAGCAATAGATTTATCCAAATAAACGATGGATCAACCATACACAACCTTCAGTGCGTCGTGGATTTTGAATCTTTTGACGGCGAACTCCTCAAGAAAATCACTGTAGGTGCCGCCATAAAAATCTCTGGTCCACTTGTGGCGAGTCAAGGTCAAGGTCAAGCCGTAGAAATTCAAGTTCAAAACATCGATATTCTAGGGGTTGCCGATCCAGAGGAAGTTAAATTAACCATACTCAGTCCGAAAAGACACAGTCTGGAAACCCTCAGAGAACAAGCCCATCTGAGGGTGCGTACCAATACCTTTGGTGCGGTAATGCGCCTGAGATCAAAACTCGCTTTTGCCGTGCATCAGTATTTCCAAAACAACGGATTCAATTACATGCATACGCCCATTGTTACGGCCAGCGATGCCGAGGGGGCTGGAGAGATGTTTCGCGTGAGTAACTTATCGGCAGAAAATCCGCCAAAAACCGAGGATGGTCAGGTGGACTTTAACCAAGATTTTTTTGGCAAAGAAACCCATTTGACCGTGAGTGGTCAACTCGAGGCAGAGACCTATGCTATGGGTCTGGGCAAGGTTTACACGTTTGGGCCTACATTCCGTGCCGAAAATTCCAATACCTCGCGCCACCTGGCTGAATTTTGGATGATTGAACCAGAGGTTGCCTTTAACGATTTGCACGACAATATGGATCTAGCCGAGGATTTCATTAAGTACGTGGTGCGCTATGCACTCGAGCATTGTGCTGATGACCTCGACTTTTTGGAAAATCGTCTAATTGAGGAAGACAAATCCAAACCTCAAGACCAGCGCAGTCCTATGCCGCTTAAGGAGAAACTTCAATTTGTGCTGGAGCATAATTTTATGCGCGTGAGTTATACTGAGGCCATAGAGATTTTGAAGAATTCAAAACCCAACAAAAAGAAAAAATTTAAATATCCTATACAGGAATGGGGTGCGGACCTTCAAAGTGAGCACGAGCGTTACCTGGTCGAAAAACACTTTGAGTGCCCTGTTATTCTCTATGATTATCCAGCCAAAATCAAAGCCTTTTATATGCGCCTTAATGACGATGGAAAGACTGTACGCGCTATGGATGTGTTGTTTCCTGGCATCGGTGAAATCGTGGGAGGCTCCCAACGGGAAGAACGCTATGATGTGCTCAAACAAAAAATGTTGGCCATGGATATTGATCCCGAGGAACTCTACTGGTATCTAGACCTGCGTAAATTTGGCAGCTGTGTGCATAGTGGATTTGGATTGGGCTTTGAGCGCCTGGTACAATTCGTTACGGGTATGGGAAATATTCGCGATGTTATCCCTTATCCGCGCACACCCGGCAACGCCCATTTTTAGAATTGGCACGAATTTGGCTATACACTAAGTAATGGCGAAAGCCACCATGATTTTTGTTAACTTTAGGTAATGCCATAATGATATGCTCAAACAGCAATTTCAATTAAAACTCTCGCAGAAGCTTTCGCCTCAACAGATTCAGCTCATGAAGTTGATTCAGTTGCCGACCCAAGCTTTTGAGCAGCGTGTGGCCCAAGAACTTGAAGAAAACCCAGCATTAGAAGGCGGCAAGGAGCAATCCGATTCTGACGATTTTCAAGACGACGCCTTTGATAATTACGACCAAGAAGGGACAGAAATCATCGAGACAGACATCAATGTCGATAATTATCTCAGTGACGACGAAATCCCGAGCTACAAGCTCAGTGCGAACAACTATAGCGCCGATGATCAGGAGCGTGAAACGCCCTATGCCTCAGGAACCTCATTTTATCAGTTTCTAACCGAGCAACTAAACACTTATCAGCTTTCTGATCAAGAGATGCAAATGGCCCTATTTCTTATCGGATCACTAGACGATAGCGGTTACCTGAGAAGAAGTATTGAAGATTTAGTCGATGATTTGGCCTTCACACAAAACATCTATACTGAACCTCAGGCTTTGCTTGAAGTATTGCAAATCGTTCAGGAATTAGACCCCCCAGGAGTAGGTGCGCGCAATTTGCAAGAATGTCTTGCCCTTCAACTCGAGCGCAAAACTGCTTCGGCCTCAGCCC
>JALRAI010000074.1 GCA_023258055.1 Flavobacteriaceae bacterium
CAGTCAGGATCTGGACCGTTTGGAATATCACCTGTAACGGTTTCCTCAAGTATATTGCCCATCATATCTTCGATTCGGAAACGCACATTTGAAGGAACGCTGTTCCCCTGACAGATAAATGTGTCCGTGTCGTAAACCGTGGTAATCCATGCGCTAAATGAATAATCAGTATTGGCATTAAGCGCAATAGTGCGGCGATAAAATTCACCTACAGGAATGTCTGCATTGACAAAAAGCATACGCCCATTGGTGTCCCCTTCTGTGTGATCCTCCATACTCTGATGCCAACCTGTGTTAAATCCTGCAGAGGTATTGCTGATGGCATATTCTCCATCCTCAATTTGACCTCCCGTGTAACAGGTGTAAGTGGTCGTAGCACCATTTAGATTACAAGACAAGCCTGTCCCTGTGCCAAAGGTCTCTTGGAAATCAATATCCTCACACTGAGGTTCTATCGTACAAGGGCTGGTTAAAAACACAACTTCCACACTCTCGATTACGGTACAACCATTACCCTCTATTTCTACGGTATAGACTCCAGAGGTGGTCACTGCCAGACTCTGAGTGGTTGCGCCAGTATTCCAAAGGAAGGTAGCTTCGCTAGCGGAAATACCGTCAAGTTCAGCAAAAAGGGTCACCGTTGGGGTGTCACAGACCACTTGGTCTGGACCTAAATCTGCGGTAAATCCAGCATTGGATGAAGGGGTAACCACAACATCGTCAGTAATGATTTCTGTGGTCCCTCCCGGGGTTTCAAAAATAGATACTGCTGTATAGGTTGTTTCTACTTGTGGACAAACGGTAATGGCCAAGTCATTGCCAATAACAGTCCCTGTTTCGTCACGCCATTCAAAGCTAAAGCTAGTGCTAGGCGCACCATCTGGAACAAAACGCCAGGTTTCGTTAGTGGCTTCCCAAAAGCCCGTATTACGGGTTAGCGGAACACTGTATTCATTGATATTGTTACCCATCAGTCCCACCGCAGCGAGCCCGTCATTCCAATCAGGACAAGCGGGTTTGTCGATGAGGTTCACATCGATTACGTTTAAAGACTCATAAAGTAAAATTTGCTGGGTGGTAAAATAGGTGCTACAACTGCTTCCGAAATGCGGCATTTCAAATACGTTCATCACAAAGATGCGGTAAGGGGCATCTCCTGTGACATAGTAATTCATGCGCGCTGGATCAGGATCAACCGCAGGGTTCAGATCATGAAATGCGCCATAAATGGTATTCAGCGGAAAGTTTGGCTGGGTATTAGGGATTAGATCGGCGGGATCCATGGACCAGCCGTTGTATTGGTCTGCTAATGAAAGGTCGAAACTGATTTGACCATTAGCCCCCATGACCAGCGAATTATAGGTATTGCCAAAATATTCAAAATCAAAGCCCATTTGAATAACTTGGCTCCAACGGTCATCAATGAGCAGGTTTGTCGGTGTACCTCCCGTGAGTGGAGGCAAGTCACAAAAAGGTCCTTGAATTTGATAAGAAGTCGTTCCTTGTCCAGGAATGGCTAGCAGTTCCGCTTCTAAATCGACGCAGGGTCCTGAACATTCTGTAGAAACGTCCTCACCCGCATCAAGCAGTGAACACGTTCCCTCGGTAATACAAAAGAAAGTTAGAGAAGGGCTTTCCAAAACACAGTTCGGATCGCTGTCATTGGCCACGGTAAGTGTAACATTGGTAAGCGAGGGGTAAGGCCCAAACAAATAGGTCCCGAGACCGGTAATGGTCTGTGCTGGCCCACCTTGATTATCTGTCACCAAATAGGACAGCCCAGTGCCCATATCGGTAAAATCAGCCGACACAAAAAATTGATTGTTGGTTTCACAATCACCCACCGTATCAAAGTTTACGGTAGGATTAGTACAAGTGCTACAATAAACATCAAAATCCCAAGGGGTAAAACCACTACTTTGACAAGAGATACTGCCGTCTGATTGAATAATTACAGTTAGGCTGTCTCCAGAGGAGGTGTAGGTGAGCCCCGTAAGGTCACCCCCATTTCCGTAGGGCGTGGCTGCATTCAGGTCGGTCACTCCATCTGAGTCTAAAATGATGACCTCGTCAAAACTTACTTCAACTTGACCCGCATTAAAATAAACAATCAGGGGTAAACCGCTATTGCTTTGGAAGGCAAACTGAGTATTATCATTGTTGCCATAGCAATAAGTGGTGTTTACCGGGCCTGCGGAACAATCCACGTTTTGTGCCTGAGTCATGAAACTCGCTGACCAGATTAGAGTTAAGGCCAAGAGTGATTTCTTCCATCGAAGAGATGTTGATGTATTCATTGTAAAAATGATTGGTGGTTATAAGGACTAATGTAGGCATTTTTGTTAAATAATTTAAGATTTCAGGCGGATTTAGACCAAAGGAGCGCATAAGTGTTGCATTGACTAAAAATCAATTTTAAATCCCTAATTGTTTATACCTTTGAACAGCGCTTAAAACTATGCTCGAGAAACAAGAAGCTCAATACGAAAAAGTGATTTTGGTCGGTCTGATTACAAAAAATCAGGACGAGGTAAAATCCACCGAATACTTAGATGAATTGGCATTTTTAGCCTATACTGCGGGCGGTGAAGTATCCCGTAGATTTACCCAAAAACTTGAGGTGCCCAATCCAAAGACATTTATCGGCACTGGAAAGATGGAAGAGGTCAAAAGCTACATTGATGAGCATGACATCAGTACGGCTATTTTTGATGACGAACTCAGCCCAGCTCAGCAAAAAAACATTGAAAAGATTCTTGGGGTTAAAATCATCGATAGAACCAATCTGATTTTGGATATTTTCGCCCAAAGAGCCACGACCTCTTACGCCAGAACTCAGGTCGAATTAGCCCAATACGAATATTTATTGCCGCGATTAGCGGGTATGTGGACCCACCTCGAGCGCCAAAGGGGGGGTATCGGTATGCGCGGACCGGGGGAGACGGAAATAGAAACAGACCGCCGTATTGTGCGGGATCGGATCGCCCTTTTGAAGAAAAAAATCACCTCGATCGACCGCCAAATGGGCGTGCAAAGAGGCAATCGCGGGGCACTGGTGCGCGTGGCCCTTGTGGGGTACACCAATGTGGGTAAATCGACCTTGATGAATGTGATCAGCAAAAGCGAGGTCTTTGCCGAAAACAAACTATTTGCCACCTTGGACACTACCGTGCGTAAAGTTGTGATCGGTAATTTGCCTTTTTTACTCAGCGATACGGTGGGCTTTATTCGCAAACTTCCGACCCAACTCGTGGAATCCTTCAAGAGTACTTTGGATGAGGTACGGGAGGCAGACCTTCTTTTGCACGTAGTAGACATTGCCCATCCCTCGTTTGAAGATCATGTCAATTCGGTTAATCAAATTTTAGACGAGATAGACAGTAAAGACAAGCCGACTTTGATGGTCTTCAACAAAATAGACGCCTATAGACCACAGCCATGGGACCCAGAGGATTTGACCCAGGTTAAAACAAGCCAGCACTACAGTATTGATGAATGGAAAAAAACCTGGATGGCGCGGGTCAACGGCGATGCCTTGTTTATTTCAGCTTTGGAAAAGGAAAATCTCGCTGAATTTCGAAAAGTAGTCTACGACAAAGTTCGAGAGATACACATAACCCGTTTCCCGTACAATAATTTTTTATACCCCGAGGAGTTTTACGAGTAGCGCCTTACTTTAAAACTTAAAGGTCACCCCAACCCCCAAGGCTTGTCTTATTTGAAAGCCCTGAATGGCGTTGTCGTCGTATATGGCTTGTAAGGTAATATTTGTGGTGAGTAGGTTATTGACGCGCATGGTTAAATTTGCTGTATAGTCGATATCAATATTTTTTGGCTTGTCCAAATAGTTTGAGTAAAGCCCCAGAATATTTTCGAGCTCGACATTGGGTAATAATTCGATTTTGGCATAGCTATTAATGGCCATACCGAGCTCCGAACGCGTTGTTTCCCCCGCCAAAACCCCAAAATACTTGTCGTTATTGTCTAGTCTATTTCTCGGGTCATCTGGATTGGTGAACTGGCTTGAGACGACGATTAATTTTGCCGTAGACGGGGCAATATTCACTTTGAGATTATCATTTCTTTTCCACAAGAGACCGGGCCCTGCCAAAAAGTAAGCCGGGGAAAAGAATTTTGAGTTGCGCACATCACTGCTGATCTTGACCGAGACGCCATTGATGATTTCTGTTCTTTCACTCGCCTCAAAACCAGAATCAAATTGTGTTTTGAAATTGAACATCCCAGAGTAAAACCATTTACTGCTTTTGATTTTTTTACCAATCACAGAGATGACTTCGAGCCGGTCATTGGTTTTCTGCAAATTGTCTTTAGTTTGAATTTTTGCAGCACCGTACTCCGCGGTTACTTTGGTATCCCAATTAACCCCATTTTTATTATAATTCAGATTGTAGTTAAGGTTAATGTTTCCCGAAACATTGCTCACCCCACCGGCTTGCCACTTTTTGTTAAAAGAGGATTGATTAAAAAGCACTGTGGTGACGGCACTTTCGGTCCATACCGTTTCAACTTGTTCTGGTTGACTTTGCTTTTCCTCGGTTTCTTGACCCTGGGCTGACTCTGCGCTGATCGCCATGATCCAAATAATGATCAAAGTCCTAAAGGTAAATTCGTATAATAAAGCTCCAGAGTAGGTTTTGCTGGATTTGCTCAGTGACATATTGATTAGTTTTTGCAGTTCTTTAGCTTATATACAAAGGTACAAATGAACAGGCCTCACCGAACATCAATTTTTTTACCACCGGCGTGAGTCGCTGTGCTAGGAGTGTATAAGCTGCTTGAGGTATCTTTTCATCGCTACAACCTTTGAGCAGGACTCGACCGTCTTTATAGGGGGTCAAATCCAGCTGAGAGATATGATCTAACCAGTACACCAGATGAAATGCCTCAAGGTTTGCCGCCACAACTTTTTCTGCAATTCCCGCTAGTTTAGTGGCCACTAATTGATAAGCCCAGGCGGGAAGAATAGCCTCCGTACTGCAATAGACCCGGACATAAGTCTTTTCAAAAGGGGTACATATTAGTTTTTCGAGGGCGGACCTAAAGTCTTTTTCTCGTAAAATTAATCCTTGATCTAAAAATTGAGCTAAATCCAGTTCAGCAGTGGCATAGGCTGGTGGATGCTCCGCTAAGTCAATATTGATGAGCGTACTATTGGCTACACGATTGACTATGGGCTGCTGACTCATAACATTCCCAGGGCTAATTTGGCTTCTTCGCTCATGAGTTCTTGGCTCCATGGCGGGTCAAAGGTGATTTCTACCTCAGCGTCTTTGACCATAGCAATACTTTTTATTTTTTCTTCAACCTCTAGAGGGAGCGTTTCTGCTACAGGACAGTTTGGGGTTGTAAGGGTCATAAGAATTTTGACTTCAGCATCCTCATTGACCATCACATCATAAATCAGTCCGAGTTCATAAATATCCACGGGGATTTCCGGGTCAAAAATCGTCTTGAGTACCTTGACTATTTTGTCGCCTAATTCTTCTGTATTCAACACTTCTTGGCTCATATTTTTTATGCGTTGTTTTGGGCGGCAAATGCCGTAGCATATAATTTCATTTGTTTGATCATCGCTACAAGTCCGTTTGCTCGAGTCGGTGAAAGATGATCGCTCAGGCCGATTTCATTGATAAAATCAGTAGGCGCATTGACGATATCCTGGGGGGACATACCAGAAAATGCACGGATAAGGACACTGACAATACCCTTGGTAATGATGGCATCACTATCGGCTGAAAAATAAACAAAACCCTCTTTTTGTTCTGCCCGAAGCCATACTTTACTTTGGCATCCTTTGATGATATACTGGTCTGTTTTGTATTGCTCCTGAATCAAAGGGAGGGTCTTTCCCAGTTCGATCAGATGCTCGTACTTATCCATCCAGTCATCAAACAAAGCAAATTCTTCAATTATTTCTTGTTGTGCTTGACTGCTCATTGCTCATTAGTTTTTACCGCAACGATAGACGCTTGAGGCTGATCTGTAAACAAAGATAGGGTATCTCCTTTGTGCTGCCAACCCATGGGCTGTCCCAGATATTTCAAAAATTTAAATTCCACGGCCATTACCGCGTCACTACAATACATTTTTGTGGTCAAAATGGACTCTAGGGTAAAGCTGCTGGAATTAATTTCTTCTTGGACCAAAGTTCCACTGTAATCGTTGCAGCCCGCTCGACCAAAAACGCGACTTTGAGTTAAATCAAAATTAAGGGTGGGATGATCTTCCATAATTTGGGATTGATCTAAGGCGATGACTTTATAAAATCCAGAAGGTAAATTTGATTTTGAACTCTCGATAGTTTTAGATCCACCACAGCTGTTAAGCCCCGCGAAGACCACTATGACCATTGGGATGACAAGGATGCCATTAATTAGGTTTTTTATGCTGTCACGACGATTTAAAAAATTGAATACTTTCCTCATAATAAATTTATAGGAGCATGTTAACCGCTCTTTGAACCCCTTTGACTAAGATATCAATTTCTTCTTTGGTATTGTAAAAGGCCAAAGAAGCACGCACGGTCCCAGGGATTCCGTAGAAATCCATCACCGGTTGTGCGCAATGCTGTCCCGTGCGAACGGCAATGCCCATTTGGTCTAACAATGTACCGACATCATAAGGGTGTATGCCTTCTATATTAAAGGAAACCACAGCGGTTTTCTCAACTACATCGCCGTAGATTTTGAGCCCCTGAATTTGTTTGAGTTCATCAGTGGCGTAGACCAAAAGGTCATGCTCATAAGCCGCAATCTCCTCTAGGCCGATAGAATTTAAATACAGGATGGCAGCCCCAAATCCTATCCCCCCTGCAATGTTAGGAGTGCCTGCTTCAAATTTATGGGGCAGGCCAGCATAAGTGGTTCCTTCAAAGTAGACTTCCTTGATCATTTCACCACCGCCTTGATAGGGGGGCAGGGCTTCAAGCAGTGCTTTTTTGCCATAAAGCATGCCCACACCGGTAGGTCCGCACATTTTATGCGCGGAGGTAGTGTAGTAATCCACATTTAGTTTTTGGAGGTCAACCTTGATATGGCTGCTGGCTTGGGCGCCATCCACCAAAACTTTAGCCCCGATACTGTGCGCTTTTTCAATAATTTCCTCAATGGGATTTATCGTGCCCAAAGCGTTTGAAACGTGATTGACAACGATTAATTTGGTCTTTACCCCAAGCAGTTCATTCAAGGCCTGTAGTTTTAGTTGTCCATTATTATCGATGGGCAATACTTTTAAAACGGCACCGGTTAAATCGCAGGCCATTTGCCAAGGAACAATATTTGAATGGTGTTCTGCCTGGCCGACTATAATTTCATCCCCCGGTTTAAGGATGCTGCGATAGCCATGGGCAACAATATTGATACTGTGCGTCGTGCCGGCAGTAAATATTATTTCTTGACGATGGCGGGCATTGAAAAAGTGCTGCAGCTGATCCCGCGCCTGCTCATAGGCATCTGTTGCCTCTTGAGAAAGTGCATGCACCCCTCGGTGAATATTGGCATTTTGAAAGCTGTAGTAATGAACTAGGGCGTCAATAACCGCTTTTGGCTTTTGACTGGTGGCTGCATTATCAAAATAAATCAACGGCTTATTGTGGACTTGCCGTTGCAAAATCGGGAAATCGGCTCGTATTTTTTCTACAGCAAAGCCCACAGCGATTAAAGATCAAAACCTATTTGCACATTCATTTTCAGCGCAATGAGTTTATTAATGCGTTTTTTAAGTTCAGGAATTCGTACGCTTTCCAAAACGTTATTGGCAAAGGCATACATCAACAAGGCTTTAGCTTCTTTTTCGGCAATACCCCGAGCGCGCATGTAGAACAAGGCCTCCTGGTCTAACTGTCCAATGGTACAACCATGAGAACATTTTACATCATCGGCAAAAATTTCTAGCTGAGGCTTGGAATTAATGGTGGCCTTGTCGCTGACTAAAATGTTGTTGTTTTGTTGGAAGGCATCGAGCTTTTGCGCCTCCTTTTCGACAAATATTTTTCCGTTGAAGACCCCTACCGCGCGATCGTCGTAAACCCCTTTATAGTCTTGATGACTTGTACAATTCGGGGCGATGTGGTGCACTAGGGTATTGTGATCGACATGCTGGTTGTCCTCAATTAGGGTTATGCCTTTCATCACAGAAGAGGCATATTCTCCATGCTGATAGAAATTCAAGTTGTTTCGCGTCAATTTGCCGCCAAAAGAGAAGGTATGTACCGAAGCGATTGAATCGCGTTCTTGCTTGATAAAGGTGTTGTCAATCAGCGAAGCTTCTTTTTGATCGTTTTGAATTTTATAATAGTCCACTTGAGCGCGAGGCCCCAAGAAAATCTCAGTAACA
>JALRAI010000075.1:0-296 GCA_023258055.1 Flavobacteriaceae bacterium
ATCCTTGTCGGGATGCCGCTGCATCACGCCCAGGTAAAGTGTTTTGGCCGGTTCTAAAAGACTCAAATCTGTCAGGGCCTTACCGATCGAAATGGTGTAATTGGGTTGCTCAAAGGCGTAATCCAGGGCCTTATTTATATAGACTTGTGCCGAGTCCACTTGGCGCTGAATATTGAAATTATTGGCTAGCGCCACATAGTACAAAGGATAAATTCGCAGCTCATTAAGCCGCGCTTTAAGCAAATTTTCGGCCTGGTTAAATTGACTCAGCTGCTGGTAGGTACTTACTAGGCCCA
>JALRAI010000075.1:306-8064 GCA_023258055.1 Flavobacteriaceae bacterium
CTTTTTATAATCCCCTTGCTCGAAGTAATTTTCGGCCAAATGTTCTTTTTGTGCCCATACAGGAGCACAAAACAAATTAATGGCCAAAAGAAATACCCAGAGTCTCATGGTTTAAAGATACCACATGTCTCGAGATGAGTGTGGCTTTGGGTCAAAAAACCTTAATTGCTCGGCGCAGGAATAAAGTCAAAACCACAATAAGGCACCAAAACCTCCGGTATTTTTATGCCCTCTGGTGTTTGACAGTTTTCTAAAATACCTGCCATCACCCGAGGCAAGGCTAGGGCACTCCCATTTAAGGTGTGGGCGAGCTTGTTGTTGCCATCTGAATCTTTAAATCGCAATTTCAGGCGGTTGGCCTGAAAGGTCTCAAAATTCGACACCGATGAGATCTCTAACCAACGGTCTTGAGCGGTCGAAAACACCTCAAAGTCATAGGTAAGGGCTGAGGTAAATCCAAGATCTCCACCGCATAGACGCAAAATGCGATAAGGCAATTTTAATTCACGAAGGATTTCTTGAACATGGGCCACCATGCCATCCAAAGCTTGATAACTATTATCGGGATGCTCAATACGGACGATTTCTACTTTGTCAAATTGGTGCAGGCGATTAAGACCGCGCACATGAGCCCCGTAGCTTCCTGCTTCCCTTCTGAAACAGGGCGTGTAGCCTGTACAGCAGACCGGGAGGTCGCTTTGATTGAGTAAAACATCGCGGAATAAATTCGTCACAGGGACCTCGGCTGTTGGAATGAGATAAAGGTTGTCCCCAGTCACGTGATACATTTGTCCTTCCTTATCAGGTAATTGCCCCGTGCCAAAGCCAGAAGCTTCGTTTACCAGGTGGGGCACTTGATATTCGGTATAGCCTGCACTCGTATTTTTATCTAAAAAATAGGCGATAAGTCCGCGCTGTAAACGCGCCCCATAACCCTTGTAAACAGGAAATCCTGCTCCAGTAATTTTTACCCCAAGTTCAAAATCGATAAGGTCATAAATTTTGGCCAGCTCCCAGTGCGGAAGGGCGTCCTTGTGCAAAGTAGGAATATCTCCTTCTTGCAAGACCACCTCATTGTCGGCTTCGGTGCTCCCAGCAGGGACAAGCTCATTGGGCAAATTGGGAATCGTCCAAAGCACCTCTTGTAGGTCTTGGGCAAAAGCGCTGAGCTGTTCTTGTAAGCTTTTCGACTGGGCCTTAAGTTGGGTTGTTTTTTCTTTGAGAAGATTAGCCTTTTGAGGCTCGCCTTTTTGGAATAATTGTCCTATTTCTTTTGAAAAAGTATTGGATTGGGCCAAAGTCTCATCTAACTGAGCCTGAGTAGCACGTCGTTGCTCATCTAGTTTTAGAACACGCTGAAAAACTTCACGGGCATCAAAACCTCGCTTAGCTAAGGCCTCAAGGGACTGATCGTATTGCTCTCGAATCTGGGATACTTGTAACATTATAGCTGAGTTTAGCGGGTCAAATTTAGCGAAAATTAGATGCTTTTAAAGTGCCAGAGGGATACTTTATAGTGCCGATGAGGGATTCTTGTTCTATTAGGCCTGGATTCAATAGGTGAATCACTGAGATTTGTTCTTATAATTCACTTAAAACGGACTCGCTAGTATCCAAGAGTGGTGGCGCCAAGGGTCCCATGACTCTGCCGCAAGATTGACCTCAGGGTCGATAAATGGGGCGTAATCACGGCCGTTAATACTCACGCGGCTGCGCACATATACGGCGACTTCTCTGCCTTTGGCTGCTTCTATAGCCTTTATTTTTTGAGCGGTTTGCCAAATAAAATCTGGATGTGAGGATAACATTTTCAGCTGTTTTTGGGTAACCAGTCCGCGCAGAGGATAAACAGACCTCACTCCTGTGCCCGGTTCCATCACATAAAAACTCGTAATTCCTTTTCGGGCGCGGAGCATCATGCGCCAACTCATGCGATGCCCTTCTTCGGTCCAAAGGACAGAGCCTTCAATAAAATGATGGCGCAGCGGTAATAGAATTTGAACCAGGAGATAGGCCACTATCAGCACGGGAACCCAGGCGGCCTGTCGAGGCCGCACATCATTACCGTGTTTGCTTTGGTCAAATTTCCTGCTGTATTGATTCTCAAATAGAGTGAGCAAGGGCCTGAATTTTTGGCGCAATGTCTTTGGAGAGAAAAAGAAAAAGGCAAAGGCGATACTCATAAAAGGGAAAATACCGATTTGGAAAACCACTGAATTAAACAAATGAAACCCAAGAGATATTATAAAGACTGCGCTTCTGCTGCGTTTCCAAAGTAAACCTGGAATGACAAGGGCATCAAATAAAATCCCTCCCCAAACAAGTGTTTTTTGAAGCAGCTCATTTTGAAGCCATGGCCCGATTACAGGATAATTCTTTTTTCCTTCCATAAACAGGGCAATAACGCGCCCATCGAGCCAATCCGGGTAAAGTTTTGCCACCGTGGCATAGGTATAGACGATCCAGACTTGACCGATCATTAAAACAAGCACCCAAAATGGCATTTGAGCATTGCGCTGCCCCGTTTTTATGGCCTGTGCAGAAAAGTCTTTGGCCGCCGGAAGGAAAACCATGAGCCACGACAATAAGCACAAGAGGTAGTAGTGGTTATTGTAGGCCGATTTTTGCATCAAGTACGACCCGGTCCAAAGCGAGGCAAAAAGTATCATGCTTGTGCGGTAGCGAAACCCAATCATTACGGCAAGTCCGCAAAGGCCCATTAGGGCATAGTAGGCATACATGCCATAACCCGGCAAAGGCTGCAACCATTCAAAGCCGATAAAACTGAAAGTAAAGTTCGGTTCAATCAACACCTCTTTGACCCAACCGGTTACTATGGCCCCGAAGGACTCGAGGGCAATCAGCAGTCCAAAGGCGATACGCCAGAGCACTAAGCCGATATTGTCAACGGATTTAAACCACACCCTGTTTGAATTTTGGAATGATGCTTTGGGCGTGCTTTACATCGGCAGTAATGGCGGATTTCAGGGCATTCACGTCCGGAAATACTTTTTGATCGCGTATGTGACTCAGTAGAAATATTTGCAGAGGCCGATCATAAAGATCTGCCGAAAGGCCCAAAAAATGCGTTTCAACTCTTTGATCTACCCCGCCTACTGTGGGGTTGGTACCGATATTTGTCAGGCCAAAAAATTCCTGTCCATTAATTATTGCCTTGCTCAAATAAACACCCTGCTTTGGGATTAATTTATAAGGCTCGTTTACCACAAAATTTGCGGTGGGAAAACCCATAGAGTGCCCCAGAGATTGCCCGTGAATGACCAGGCCACTGAGTGGATAGGCCTGTCCGAGATAAGTATTGGCTGTGGAGACATCACCAGTTTCTAGGGCTTTGCGAATTTTTGTGGAGCTGATCGCCACAGCATCCTTTTGCTGGGCTGATATTTCCTCAACTTCAAAGTCGTAGACCGTGCCAAATTCTTTGAGATCCTCAATATTTGCGGTTCGGTTGCGTCCAAAGCGATGGTCATAACCGATGATGATTTTTTTGGCCTGCAGTTGATGCACCAGTAGATCTCTGACGTATTCTACCGCCGTTAGCCGCGAAAATTCTTTGGTAAATGGGTGGATCACTAAATGATCAATCCCAAGGCCCTCTAAAAGTTGAATCTTCTCCTCCAGAGTATTGAGTAGCTTTAGGTCGGTTTGTTTTTGTACGACCATTCTGGGATGTGGAAAAAAAGTGAGCAGTACGGCATTTAAATCACGCGCCCTGGCCTGATCGACGACTTTTTTTAAAATAGCACGATGACCTAAGTGCACCCCGTCAAAAGTGCCTATGGTGATCACGCTCCCGCGCTTAGGATTGAATTTTTCGACCTGCTTATGAACCTGCATCTTATGTTCCATTGAAGCTATTCATGGTTTGCGCCAGCCCACTGAGTCCAAAGGATGGAATGATTTCAAGGGCTTTATTGAGTCGTTCGGGCATGGCTTGAGATTCTTCTTCGGACCAGTCCCCTAAGACATAATCGACTTGCTGGCCTTTGCCAAATTCATTGCTGATGCCGAATCGAAATCTTGGGTATAAAGTGGTTTGAAGCGCGTTTTGAATGTCTTTAAGACCGTTGTGACCGCCATCACTCCCTTTTGATTTGAGTCGGATTGTACCAAAAGGTAAATTCAGATCGTCAGTAATGACCAGCAATTGTGCAGGCTCCAATTTCTCTTGTCTTAAGTGATACAATACGGCCTTCCCACTTAGGTTCATATAGGTGCTCGGTTTGAGTAAAATGAAAGTGCGCCCTTTGATTTTGAATTCAGTGCGATCCCCGAGTTTGACGGTTTGCCACTCGAGTTGATGATGCTGGGCAAAGTAGTCCAAAATTTGAAAGCCAATATTATGTCGTGTATGGACATACTCCGAGCCTATATTGCCTAAACCCACTATGAGAAACTTTTTCATCTGATTGTAAAAATAAAAAAAAGCATCCCGTTAAAGGATGCTTTTGTATGCAATTCTCGAGAGAAAGTTTAAGACTCTGCTGGAGCTTCTGCTGCAGGAGCCTCAGCACCTTCAGCACCTTCAGCACCTTCCGCGGCATCATCCTCTTCTTCTTCATCGTCAGAATCATCCACAGCGGTACGAGAGGTACGAACTTGACAGATAACTGTATTATCTGGGTGCATGATTTTGAAGTTTTCTTGGGCAATAGCACCGATGTACATTTTGTGTCCGATACGCATTTCTGTGATGTCTGCCTCAATAAAATCGGGAAGATCTGCCGGCAAAGCTTTAACGCGCAATTTACGGTTCACAATACGTAGTGTCCCTCCGTTACGCACCCCACGAGAGTTTCCTGTAAGGCGCACAGGGATTTCCATGGTAACTTCTTTATTATCAAAAATTTGATAGAAGTCGATGTGCATGATTTTGTCGGTTACTGGATGAAATTGAATGTCTTGAAGGATGCATTCAACTTTGGTGCCATTATCTAATGCAATTACGACTGTGTGTACCTCAGGAGTGTAAACTAAGTCTTTAAATGCGATTTCATCTGCTGAAAAGTGAATAGGCGCATCTCCTCCGTATACCACGCAAGGAACCTTTCCAGCATTACGTAAGGCTTTGGTTGACACCTTGCCCACGCTTTCTCTTTCGAGTCCGTTGATTGTAATTGATTTCATTTTGTTTTAATAAATAATTTACCCTCATGGCGAGATTTTCTCGCAGGGGGGCGGCAAAGGTAAATTTTTATTTTGGTTTTTACTAAGGTTTGGGCCTACATAATGAATTTTGAGCTGATCGACTCATTTTCATTGACCCGAACCATGACATCGGCAAATAGATCCGCACAGCTGAGCACTTTAATTTTCGAGCTTTCTTGACGCAGTGGGATGGAATCCGTTACAATCAGTTCGAGCAATTTCGAATTTTCGATCCGCTCATAGGCCTTGCCAGAGAGAATCGGGTGGGTACAAATGGCGCGCACACTCAGGGCACCGCGCTCCATCATGACATCTGCTGCTTTGGTGAGGGTTCCAGCAGTATCGACCATGTCGTCTACCAAAACTACATTCTTGCCCGTGACCTCACCGATGAGTTCCATATGCTCGATGACATTAGCCTTGGCTCTTTGTTTGTAACAAATCACCACATCGCTGGTCAATGCTTTGGAATAGGCATAGGCTCTTTTTGAACCGCCCATATCTGGAGAGGCGATAGTCAAATTTTCAAGATTTAATGACTTGAGATATGGTAAGAAGATGGTTGACGCAAATAAGTGATCCACTGGCTTTTCGAAAAACCCCTGGATTTGATCGGCGTGTAAATCCATTGTGATTATTCTGGTTGCCCCGGCAGTTTCTAACATTTTAGCCACGAGTTTTGCGGCAATCGGCACACGTGGTTTGTCTTTACGGTCTTGTCGGGCCCAGCCAAAGTAAGGGAGTACCGCAGTGATGTGTCTCGCAGAGGCGCGTTTGGCCGCATCCAGCATCAAGAGCATTTCCATAAGGTGGTCACTATTAGGAAAAGTAGATCCGATTATAAACACCCGGCTTCCGCGCACTGATTCCTCAAATGACGGCTGAAACTCTCCATCACTATAGGTAGAAGTGATGACATTTCCCAGAGGAATACCAAAGGCTTTAGCGATATCTTTTGCGAGTTCGTGGCTTTGCTTGCAGGCAAAAATTTTTGGTTGAGGTGTTGGTCCGGACATGTGTAATGAGTAATATATTACAAATGTAATTCTATGATTGGCATAACACAAAAATGAATCGGAGAATTACTAACAATTTGAAAATATTGTTTATTTTCGCCCTCCATTTGCCTTGGTGGCGGAATTGGTAGACGCGCACGACTCAAACTCGTGTTCTTCGGAGTGTGGGTTCGATTCCCACCCAAGGTACTAACCCTTCAGAGATTTCTGGAGGGTTTTTTTATTGAGAAAAAAAAAGAATTATTAAATATTATTTTAAAAAATCAAGTTAATTTTAGGAATATTAACTTAGGAACAAGCTGCTCATCTTTATTCTGGTATAATGAGCACATAATCAAGATATTACAACTAAATAAACTAAAAATTATGCAAAAAATTATTCTAAAGCTTTCATTGCTGTTCGCAGTATTGTTTGCTCAAGTTGGGATTGCTCAGTACACCATTACTGTTCCATTTCCAGACGGATTCATAGGAACTTCTGGGGGCAATAATGTAGCTGATCTCATTCAAAATTTTAGGCCAACCCTTGGGTTTGATGTCGTTTATTTTTCACAAAATAGCTCAGCACCTGACGCATTCACTGCCCAAGGAAATGATATTCCGGGAACAGCAATTTTTGTTTCAAGTGCGACCGGTCAAACCCATAGTGTTGACGGTTTTATTCAGTGGAGGGTGACCTCCCCTGGTAATGTACTGGAAATTATTGCATTTACTCCTGATCCATCGACCCCAGACTTTAATTTAAGTAATATAGGGGCTACTAATTATACAGTTGGTGCGTCATCTTCAATTGGTTTTAGGGTCATTGGCTCTACTTATCCCATGGTTGATGACACTACAATCTCTGGTAATGCAGCCAATAATATACTGGATGATTTAAATGCCTATTTAGCACAAGTTCAGCTAAATTCGCCCACGGGACCAGTGGCTGCTAACGATTTAACGACAATAGACACGACTCCCACATTGACAGGAACCGCTACACTTCAAGCCGGAGAGACTTTTTCAGTTATTGTTGATGGCCAGACCTATACCACTTCTAATGGGGTGACTTTCAGTGGAAATAATTGGGAACTCACGCTTCCTGTTACTCCTTTAGGGACATATACCGTTTCCGCTGTCATTACTAATGCTTCATTTTATACCTTAACCGATGTTGGAACACTTGTTATAAATGCTTGTACGGATCCTGACGTGCCGACGATTACAGGAGACACAACAGGAGTCTGTAATGGAGATAGCGTCACCATCAACATCGGGGGGAACTTGAATGATGCCACGCTTTGGTATATCTATACGGGTAGTTGTGGGGGAACCCTTGTTGGCGCCACAATTGGTACCACATTTGATTTGGGCCCTCAAACGGTTGACACGACTTATTACGTGCGTGGTGAAGGTGGCTGTGTAACTCCAGGAGTTTGTGCCAGTGTTACCATAACTATAGATTCAACATCACCTATTGCGTTAGGTAATGATTTCACGGCTCAACTCGATGCTACGGGTAATGCTTCGATTTTGGCAACTGATATTGACAATGGTTCTACAGACGATTGTGGGATAGCGTCCATTGTTC
>JALRAI010000076.1 GCA_023258055.1 Flavobacteriaceae bacterium
CAATACTTTGATCACCTATTATTCCTGAGTCATCGCTAATCCAGAAAAACCAGAAGAGGTTCGCGAAAAGGCCAGGGAGCAAAGACGCGAATTGATTAAGGAAATAGACGGATTAATCGATCGACTAGGAGATGAGGATGTTGAGTAAAAAACAGAATTGATTTTATGAAAGAAGAAAAAACAGTTTCGCAGGCCATAGAGTATCGCCGATCTGTGCGGGTTTACGATCCTGATCAGCCTATAGACTCCGAGAAGGTCAAGCAGTGTTTGCGCCAAGCGGCTTTGGCCCCAAACAGCAGCAATATGCAGCTCTGGGAGTTTATTCACATTACTGATAAAGCCATGATAGAGCAAATGGCGCCATTGTGTTTCAATCAAAATGCCGCCCGTACGGCTCAGCAACTCGTTGTTTTTGTTACCAGAAAGGATTTATGGCGCTCTAGGGCCAAAGCTAATTTGGACATGATTCGAGAAATGTACCCAGATAAACCCAAGGCCGAGCAGAGCCGTCGCGAGCGGGTCATAAAAGCCTATTACAGCAAGCTCATCCCCAATGTGTATTTTGATTTATTCGGTCTGTATGGGTGGCTGAAATACATAATGGTTTTGATTACCGGGATATTTCGTCCGATTTATCGAGAGGTACGGGCCAAAGACATGCGGGTGGTGGTCCATAAAACCTGTGGCTTGGCTGCGCAAAACTTCATGATCAGTATGGCGGCCATCGGCTATGATACCTGCCCCATGGAAGGTTCAGACACTTGGCGCGTAAAGCGTCTCTTGGGCTTGCCCCGCGGGGCCGAAATTAATATGATTGTCAGCTGTGGTGTCCGTAAGCCTGAAGGGGTCTATGGGGAGCGATTTCGTATTCCTTTTGACGAGATTTACCACAGAAAGGGGTAATAGGTCTTAATTTTTTCATTTTGTTTAAGAAACGACAGAGAATTTTTAACATATTGTTAATAGTAATACTATTATATTTGCGCAAAATATAATTAAGTATGGATAAATTACTATCGAATTTTACCATTAGAGTCCCGGAAACCATTTATTTAAAGGACCCAGAGTCTTCCGAATTGGGCCAAAAAATCATAAAAAATAGCATTGAACTGATCGATGATATCGGTTTTGAAGCCTTTACATTTAAAAAACTAGGGATACTGATTGGCTCAAACGAAAGTTCTATCTATCGATACTTTGAAAGTAAACACAAACTGCTAGTTTACCTGAGTTCTTGGTATTGGAGTTGGTTAGAATATCGTGTGGTTATGGCCACTTATAGTCTAGGAGAACCTTTAGCTCAGCTCAATCGAGCAGTAGAAATCATTGCTGAAGAAGTAAAACAGGACAGTAATTTCACCTATGTCAATGAGGTCGCTTTAAACAGAATTATCGTATGCGAAAGCTCGAAATCATTTTTAACCAAAACAGTTGATGCAGAAAATAAGGCAGGAAATTTTGAGAGCTATAAAAGTCTCGTTCAGCGTCTGGTCGTGATGATTCAAGGGGCCTGTCCGGATTATCCTTATGCAAAAAGTTTATCGAGTACTTTGGTCGAAGCTTCCTTACATCAACATTTCTTGAGGGATCACTTTAAAAGCATTACCGATTGCCATTCAAGTGGACCGTCAGCCTTTCTGGCCGATTTAGTCAAAAAAACATTGTCATGAGTAAAAAAGAAGAAATAAAGTGGAATCGTCTTTTGGGTTTATTTAACCTTGAGCGTCAAGATATTCTGCGCATATTTTACTATTCTCTTTTTGCTGGGGCGGTTTCTTTGTCCCTGCCATTAGGGGTGCAAGCCATAATCAATCTAATTCAAGGCGCACAGGTTTCTACCTCATGGATTGTCTTGATGGTGCTGGTTATGATGGGTCTGGGTTTTGCCGGAACGCTCCAGATCATGCAAATGAGAATCATCGAGACCATGCAACAGCGCATATTTACACGTTCGAGTTTCGAGCTGAGTTATCGGTTTCCAAAAATTGAAATGCAGGCCTTGCGTCAATTTTATCCGCCAGAACTGGCAAATCGTTTTTTTGATACTATCACATTGCAGAAAGGGTTGTCCAAAATATTGATTGATGTCCCCGCTGCGGTAATTCAAATTGTATTTGCACTGATTTTACTGTCGTTTTACCATCCCTTTTTTATTCTATTCGGCTTGGTGCTCATTACCCTGATGTATTTGGTCTTCAAGTACACTGTGCGTCGCGGTCTACAAACCTCATTAGAGGAATCCAAACACAAGTATCGCGTAGCTCATTGGATACAAGAGGTTGCGCGGTCCGTAGTCAGCTTTAAGATTTCGGGCAAGACGAGTTTGTCCTTAAAAAAGAACGATGACTTAGTAATGGATTACCTAGAGGCACGAGAAGCTCACTTTCAAATAATTAAGCTGCAGTACCTAAAAATGATAGGCTTTAAGGTCGTTGTAACTGGGGGCCTGTTGCTTATCGGCGGGGCTTTGGTCCTAAATCAGCAGATGAATATTGGACAGTTTGTCGCCTCTGAAATCATCATTTTGCTGGTTATCGCCTCGGTAGAAAAATTGATTGTCAGTTTAGAGACTCTTTATGACATGGTGACCTCGCTTGAAAAACTAGGACAGGTCGTCGATTTAGCCATGGAGTCTCCAAAAGGGAAAACCCCAGAATTTGATCAGGGCATGAATATCGAGCTCAAAGACCTGGTTTATGCGGTAAAAGACAAGGATTCTCCAATTTTGGACAACGTACAACTCAAATTATCAACTAAATCACGGACTTTAATCCGAGGGGTTTCGGGTTCTGGTAAGTCCAGTTTGCTCCGCATTATCGCGGGGGTCAATAAGCCCACATCAGGAACAGTTTATGTCAATGATCAAAACCTAAAGGCCATTAATTTAAACCACTATCGTTCTTTTCTGGGGCTTTCTTTGTCAGAAGAGCGCCCTTTTGGGGGGACCTTATGGGAGAACATAACCTTTGGTCGCAAGGATGTGGATGAGGTCTATCTGAACGAATTAGTTGATCTTCTTGAATTGAGACCCTATCTCAAATCATTGCCCGATGGTTGGGAGACAATTATCAATCCCGAGGGGCGTCATTTTTCTTACAATACCGCCAAAAAGATAATACTTCTTCGCGCATTGCTGAAAAAGCCAAAAGTCTTGTTGCTCGAGGATTCTTTGGATCAATGTAGCGCCTTAGAGACTAAAAATATTATCGATTATTTGTGTCAAAATAGACATCCCTGGTCCATAGTAGTGGTGAGTAATAATCCGATTTGGGAGGCTCATTGTGATCAGGTGGTCGAATTGATCAGTGGAACTCCAAAAGTTGTAAAAAATTAGTCATGCTGAATATTTCTAAAAACGCCGTACGTGACTTTGATTTTGCTCAGTACAAATCCGGTAAAAGGATATTTGATCGTCATTATTACAAGACGTTTAACAAGTTTTTGATCGTGTTCTTTGTGGTCCTGGTCATCGTCCTTTTTCTACCCTGGACACAAAACGTATCAGGTCAAGGTTATGTAACGACTTTGAGTCCTGACAAACGTCCTCAATCCATACAATCCCAGATTCCAGGACGAATCGAACAGTGGTTTGTGCAGGAGGGAGATATTGTATCTAAGGGGGATACCATTATGCGGATTTCTGAGGTTAAAAGTGAATATTTTGATACAGAGTTGGTTCAGCGGACCAGTGATCAGCTTACGGCTAAAAGAGAAGCCCTTCAGGCCTATAATCAAAAGGCTGAAGCCCTGCGCAGTCAGATTAGCGCTCTGGAGCAGGAGCGTAATTTAAAACTCAGTCAATCTCGTGCAAAAGTTGAGCAAACGCTGCTCAAGGCCCAGAGCGATAGTTTAAAATTAATTGCGGCTCAGGCCAATATTGAAATCGCTCGTATTCGCATGGATCGCGAAAAATCTCTTTTTGATCAAGGGTTGAAGTCGGCAAAGGATGTTGAAACCCGTACCATGAATTTGCGCAGTTCAGAAGCCGATTTTCTCGGGGCTCAGAATAACTATAATAATGCAAAGAATCAGGTCTCCATAGATCGATTTGAAATTCAGCGCATCGAGGCTAATTATGCGGATAAAATTGCCAAATCAAAATCGGATTTGGCTTCGGCACGGTCCGCGAGCTTTGAGGCCGCCATTGAGGTATCGAAACTGGAAAATACATTGGCTAACTACAGTATGCGTCGTGGATTACAGTTTATTGTTGCCCCACAGGATGGTTTTATAAACAAGGCTTTAAAGGGGGGAATAGGAGAAACCTTTAAAGAAGGAGAGTCTCTGGTGTCTATAATGCCTTTGGACTATGCTCTCGCGGTAGAAACATTTGTGCGACCAATCGACATGCCTTTGCTGCATATTGGAGAAAAGGTGCGGGTTGAATTTGACGGATGGCCGGCAATTGTTTTTAGTGGATGGCCCAACGCCTCGTTAGGGACTTACGGAGCAAAAGTTGTTGCTATGGATCGATTCATAAGTTCCAATAATACCTACCGTATATTGTTGGCCCCAGATCTTGAAGACAGGCCTTGGCCCGAGCAAATTCGTGTAGGTTCCGGCGCTCGAACTATTGCCCTACTTTCCGATGTGCCGATATGGTTTGAGTTATGGCGACAACTTAATGGATTTCCGCCTAATTACTACAATCCAGAGGCTTCAATAGAAAGTGATAAAAACAAGTAAGCAAGGGGTAATGAACAGAACACGTTTTATTTGGCCTGCTTTTTTTAAAGCCTTCATGTTTAGCGCAGTATTTTGCAGTGGCGTTATTTTGGGGCAAAATGACAATAATATACCTACTCCTGCTTTGGATCTCACGGGAGCCCTGAGCCAAAATCAAGTCTTGACGCTTGAGGAGTTTTTAGGGATGATTAAGGCTTATCATCCATATGTCAAACAAGCCAAAATTAATCTTTCCACCGTTGAGGCCAATCTTTTGGCCTCCCGCGGAGTTTTCGACCCTAAAATGAGTGTCAAAGGCGCGTCAAAGACATTTGATGGTGAGAATTATTACGAAAAACTTGGCGCCACCTTCAAGATTCCCACTTATTTCGGCATCGATCTCATCGGGTCTTTTGATCGCAATGAAGGTCAGTATTTAAACCCCTCGGATTACCTGGCAGAGGGGGAGCTTTTTTCCTTGGGAGCCGATATTGATTTGGGACGTGGATTTTGGGCCAATGAACGGCTCAACACTTTAAAGCAGGCCAAATTATACACCAAGCAAGCCCAGGAAAAAGTCCGTCTGCAGGTCAATAAGATTTTATTTGAAGCCACTCAGAGTTATTTGAAATGGTATGAGTCCTACATGGCCTACGAGATTTGGCAACAGTTTGTCGATAATGCCGAGTTCAGACTCGATGCCGTTCGTGAAGCCTTTGAGCGCGGCGATGTTGCAGCTATAGATACCACCGAGGCACGAATAGCCCTTAATGCACGTGCCCTGAGTTTTCAGCAGGCTCAATTAGAACTGCGTCAAAGTGCCTTAAAGGTTTCAAACTATCTATGGTTAGATCAAGTTCCTTTGGAGCTCAGTCCCGAGATCAGGCCCGAACAGAATATAAGCGGGATGCAGGCTAGATTTGTTGTATTGAACAAAGATATTTCAAAGCATCCATTACTGCAGGCGGCGAATTTTGGTGTAGCTGCAGGGCGCCTAGATCAAAGGCTCAAGACTGCGGGCTTGTTGCCGCAGATGACTCTGGGTTATCGCTGGCTGAGTGGAGATCGCAATTTCGAGCAGCTGGGTTGGGCACTTGATCCGCAAAACAATACAACGCAATTTAAAGTTTCACTTCCGCTATTTCTCAGAAAGGAGAGAGGAGCACTTAAACTTTCTCAATTGAAATTGCAAGAAGCAAATCTGAATTTAGCCCAAAGTAATCTTGAACTCAGTAACAAGATACAAGGACTCGAATTTGCGGCAGAGGCTGTTCAGCAGCAGTCCGAGATGGCGCAAAAATTAGTGAGTGATTATCAAGTTTTATACAAGGCCGAGCAAGTAAAGTTTGCTCAAGGAGAAAGCTCGTTGTTTTTAGTGAATAGTCGAGAATCAAAGTACATTGAATCAATTCTTAAAAAAATCAAAACCGATGCCTCCTGGGTAGTAGCGCAGGCAGATCTCTATTTTAACCTTGTGTTTTAATTGAGCGTAGTGTCAAAAATCACTGGAATCCTCCCATGATCAATGAAATAAATCCCTTTATTGATTCTCTGACTTTTTTCTCATATTGACCTGAATAATCCCTTCCACCTTATTGGATTTCAGGGTGTCAATGATGACTTCAATGTCTTCTTTTTGGAAATTCTCTGGGACGGTAACATCTACATTCATCGTATCCGGAAAGCGAATGATGACACATGAGGTTGCTGTGATTAGTAGGGCAGCAAGCGAGAGTATTTTTTTCATCGAAATTGATTAATGGTTGATTCAATTAAGATTTATCACAATGATTATCTTTAGTCAAAGATATAAGATATGAGACGCCTAATTCTATTATTAACATTTTTAACTTTTGGGCTGCTTAATGGCCAAGAAAAGGAGCTCCCATTTGCCGAGATTGGCCCCTACCCAGAAAATTATTCTGCCCAAGGGATGCTTCAACGACTTATTTCGGGGCTGGGGTATAGATTTTATTGGGCTAGTGCAGATTTGCGCCCTGAGGATCTTAATTATCGCCCTAGTAATGATAGTCGAGCCACTATTGAAATACTTGAGCATATCTATCAACTCAGCGCTTCAATTGCAAGGACATTAGACGGAAGCCCGGTGGAGTCGAATCATGGCCAGATGACTTATCAAGAGCTAAGAGAAGGAACTTTAAATTATTTACAAAGTGCTGTGAGCGCCCTGGATGAGGTCACTGATTTTTCTGAATTATCGGTAAAGATTGTGCGTCCCTCACAGACCTATGAATTTCCTTTTTGGCATTTGATTAACGGCCAAGTTTCTGACGCCTTATGGCACTGTGGGCAAGTGGTAATGAACCGTAGGGCGAGCGGAAACCCCATAAAAAGCGGGGTAAATGTCTTCTTAGGTCAGAACAACGATTAAAAAATGATTTTCTTCAATCAGAAAATCTATTATTACATGGGCGCAAAAGGCATTTAATATTTTTCGAAAAACCCATTATAATGGGGTTCAGATGCCGAATTTCATGGAGAAATTATTTAACTTTCGCTAAAATAACGATTCATGAATTTTCTCAAGAAATACTATCCGCTTGTTTTATCTTTCGTTGCCATGCTGTATTCGGTAGTCATGTGGTTTTCTGGAAGTAAAATGGAAGGACTTTATGTGGGCTTATGGCCCATAACCATCTTGGCCTTTACATTGGTATTCGATCAAATTCAGAATCAACATAAAGGAAAATAGTGATGCAAGATGGTCTAATGTTTACTTTCGGTTTTATCATCATAGCGGTATATTTCTATTTCATGTGGACTACCAAGGCGCAACAAGAGGATATTGAGCGCAATTTTAGGGTTGATGATAAAAGTGATCAAACTGAAGAAAAGGAGCAATCTCTGCCTTAGTTTTATAAATAATTAGGATTTACAGAATCTGAAAGAGCAGATAACACAGGATCAAAAAAGCCACAACCCACCAATATTTCTTAAACATTTGATCCGTCCATTTATTGGCGCCCCACATAGTTTTAATTTTAACGGCCCCACTCCCAGTAGAGTCTTATATCCTTTAAATTTAAGCAAATTAAATAAGTCCAGCGCCAAACCCTAAGGCAATCAGAATCAGCATCACAGCCACGAAAGATTGCAATCGCTTGAGGGTTACTTTTTTTAGGAGTTTATTGCCGATAAGAGAACCAGCGATGCCCGCCAAAGTAGCGCAGATCACTAAGTTTATATTATCGATAAGGCCGGCCTGGGAGAATCGTGTTGCGTAAACACTAAGCCTGGTAAAATCCACAAAGGTGGATACGACCACTGCAGTTCCTATAAACGCTTCCTTTGAAAGCCCCGCTTTAATTAAAAAGGCACTACGCAGAG
>JALRAI010000077.1 GCA_023258055.1 Flavobacteriaceae bacterium
TTGCGTTATACCGTATACTGTGGTGATCCAGTATGTGATTGGGAGAACCTAGGCATTGATGATGCCATTCCTAATCCACAGCCATACACCTACGTAGATGATGTGTTAACGATTGACTTAGGTTTTGGTAACTTTTTTGAGGAGGAGATGGATTTCCGTTGCGAAAACAACGTAGTGCTTTATGAGCAAGTGGATACCAACGGTGAGTCTTACCAAGTTAGATGGTTCCGACCAGGCTATGATATTTCTCAGTGTAATTAACCCTAAAATCACCTAATTTTGAACTTAAATCTTTTGAAAAACAACCTTATGAAAGCAAATATTTTTTTAATCGCCGCAATGAGCCTGTTTGTCGTGGCCTGTGATTCTAGCGATGACAGTAATGACGATAACAATAACAACTCAAACAGTGCTGATTTGACCTCAGAGATCATGGAGCAAGGGGATTGGCAGATCACTTACTTCAATGATTCGGGTGAGGATCAAACCAATGACTTCAGTGGTTACACCTTTGTGTTCAACACCGATGGTACTGTGGCGGCCAGTAACGGCACCCAAACTATCGATGGTACTTGGAATATCTATGACGACAGCTCTAATTCCTCGAGTGATGACGACGGTAATTCAAGTGATGACGATGATTTTATTTTGAGTTTTAATGTGCCCGAGACCAGCGATTTCGAGGACTTGAATGACGATTGGGATTTTATTTCAGTCAGCGCGACAAAAATTGAACTCATCGACATCAGCGGTGGTAATGGCGGCACAGATTATTTGACCTTTGAGCGTTTGTAGTCATTGCCCAAATAAAAATAGATAATTAGCTGTTCTAAAAGACAGTGGAAAAAGACCCGGCCGCAGGCCGGGTCTTTTGTTTTATGAGCCCCATTTTTTGGCTGGTGGATCTTTTTGATTGTGGCGCAGCAATACGTATCTTTACGTCCTTATTTCAGAATGAATCATGTTTGATAGTTTAAGTGAAAAATTAGACAAAGCCTTACATAATTTAAAAGGTCACGGAAGCATCACCGAGGTCAATGTTGCGGAGACCTTAAAAGAGGTGCGTCGCGCCCTTTTGGATGCCGATGTCAACTTTAAAATCGCCAAAGAATTTACCAATTCTGTAAAGGACAAGGCCCTGGGACAAAATGTTTTGACCACTCTGCAGCCTGGTCAACTCATGGTAAAGCTCGTTAAAGATGAGCTTACAGAACTTATGGGTGGTGCTGCCCAGGGGCTCAATCTACAGGGTAATCCTACTGTGATATTGATGTCTGGACTTCAGGGTAGTGGTAAGACTACGTTTTCCGGTAAGCTCGCTCAATTTTTAAAAACTAAAAAAAGCAAACAACCTCTGCTGGTGGCCTGCGACGTTTACCGACCAGCGGCCATTGATCAGTTGCATGTGGTGGGGGATCAAATAGGGGTCCCTGTATTTAGTGCGCCAGAAGAAAAAGACCCAGTTAAAATAGCACAGGCAGCTATAGCTCATGCAAAGGCAAACGGAAACAATGCCGTAATAGTGGATACTGCAGGTCGATTGGCCGTGGATGAGGCCATGATGGATGAAATTGCGCGTATTCATGCAGCAATTAACCCCCAAGAGACGCTCTTTGTGGTTGATGCTATGACCGGACAGGACGCGGTTAATACGGCCAAGGCCTTTAACGACCGATTGAACTTTGACGGGGTCATCCTCACTAAGCTCGATGGTGATACGCGCGGTGGGGCGGCACTTTCGATTCGCTCGGTGGTCGACAAGCCTATTAAATTTATTGGAACCGGTGAAAAAATGGATGCCATCGACGTCTTTTATCCAGAGCGTATGGCGGACCGAATTCTCGGGATGGGGGATGTGGTGTCTTTGGTAGAACGTGCCCAAGAGCAATTTGATGAGCAAGAAGCCAGAAAGATTCAAAAGAAAATCGCCAAAAATCAATTTGGCTTTGATGACTTTTTAAGTCAAATACAGCAGGTCAAAAAAATGGGGAGTATGAAGGATCTTATGGGCATGATTCCTGGTATGGGTAAAGCGCTCAAAGGTATAGATATTGACGATGATGCGTTTAAACATATCGAAGCCATGATTCACTCGATGACCCCCAAAGAGCGGGCCAATCCTAAACTCATCAATGGCAGCCGAAAAAAACGTATTGCCAATGGAAGCGGGACAGACATTCAAGAGGTCAATAAACTCATCAAACAATTTGATCAGATGAGTAAAATGATGAAAATGATGCAAGGCGGTGGAGGCAAAAAAATGATGCAAATGATGGGGCAGATGCCTCGATAATAAAAGGTCATGACAATACTGGACGGAAAAAAAATTAGCAACGATATTAAGGACGAAATCACCCAAGTAGTGGCCCAGATGAAAGCCAATGGTCAAAAAACACCACACTTGGCTGCGGTTATTGTCGGTGAAGATGGGGCCAGTTTGACCTATGTGGGCAGCAAAGTTCGCGCTTGTGCACGTGTGGGATTCGAGTCGACCTTAGTGCAGCTACCCGAATCAATAACTGAGCAGGACCTACTTACCAAGATTGACCAATTAAACAATGACCCAGAGATTGATGGGTTTATTGTCCAACTGCCCTTGCCGCGTCATATCGATACCCAAAAAATATTGCTGGCTGTAGATCCAAAAAAAGATGTCGACGGCTTTCATCCGGAGAACTTTGGAAAGCTTGCCTTGGATATGGAAACCTTTATCCCGGCTACACCATTTGGGATTATGGAATTGCTACGTCGATATGATATTGAGACCAGCGGGAAGCACACTGTAGTTATAGGGCGCAGCCACATAGTAGGGCGGCCGATCAGTATACTGATGAGTCGCAAAGGACAGCCTGGAGACAGTACGGTTACTTTGACCCATAGCCGTACCAAAGACTTGGCGGCCTATACACGGGAAGCGGACATCGTCATCTCTGCCCTAGGAGTGCCTAATTTCTTGAAAGCCGATATGGTTAAAGACGGGGCAGTTATTATTGATGTTGGGATCACGCGCGTTGCCGACAGTACTGCAGCCAAAGGCTATGTCATTACAGGGGATGTAGATTATAAGGGGGTAAGTCAAAAAGCGTCCTACATCACCCCAGTGCCTGGTGGCGTTGGCCCGATGACCATTGCCATGTTGCTCCAAAACACACTTTTAGCCCGCCAAAGAGCTTAGTCGGTAATTTAAAAACATTTTTTTATCTTGGATCCATATAGCGCAATATGGATTCACAGTTTTTATTACCCAATAATGATTTTTATCTGCTCGGGCCTCAGCATTTAGGGGCCATTGCATTTTTTATCCTATTGGGTTATTTTTTAATTCGCTGGGGTAAAAAAAGTAGTCCGGTAGTCCAACACAGAATTGGTATTGTTTTGGCCTCAATTATTTCACTGAGCGTCATCGGCTATACCGCGATCAAGGTATTTATTGGGCCTTTTGATATCCAAAAAGATCTGCCACTTCATTTGTGTAATTTTTTGGCCTTGACCTTACCTGTTTTTGCGGTATTGCGTAAATATTGGATGTATGAAATTCTCGTGTTTTGGATTTTGGCCGGGACCGCGCAGGGCGTATTTACGCCCGATTTAGATGAGGGCTTTCCGCACTATCGCTTTTTGAAATATTGGCTAGAACACGCAGGTTTAGTCCTGTATATTATTTATGCTTCGGCAGTGTATGGGATGCGCCCAAAGTTTAAGAGTATTTTTAAGGCCTTTGGTGCCATACAAATTTATTTAGTTCTAATCGTGGGGGTCAATGCCCTGATTGGTTCAAATTATCTCTTTTTGATGCGTAAACCAGAGCACACCTCGCTTTTGGATGTATTAGGAGATTGGCCTTATTATATTTTGGTCGAGGAGCTCTTAATATTCCCTTTCTTTATGCTGATATTGGGTGCCTTTAAGGCAGCTGATTATCTAAGTGATCGCATTAACTCGGGCCAAGCCAATAAAGTTGCTGAATCCACGATGTAAAACTGCTGTGTAAAATTTTGAAGACTACCAGGAGTAGAAAAAGTATTTGATTTTGGCCTCCTCAGGAATCTGCGCCACCTCAATCTTGCTTGCGTAATCGTAACGAATGTTTTCAGGGAGTTCCTTTTTGTCAATTGTAATATACCAAGGAGTATCCTCAAAGCTAATCACCACTGCATTTATGGCATTGTCAATACCGGCTACCTGATGCGTATTTTTAAATTGACCAAAGGTGCTTGAAGGGCCTAAGCCATCTTTGCTGGTAAATTTTGGATCGATAATGCGCAGGTAAGATAAGGTCGATTTTGGATCGCGCTCATCTTTTGGAAATACAATCATGCGCATATTGCCTTTTGCGTCATAAATCTCAACCTCACCCACTAGACTATCCCCTTGATTGCGTCTTGCCGCCAAAGAATCTCCGGCAAATAATTCTGGGAGCTCATAAATAAAAGTGCTTTGCTTTAGAGGTCCCACAGAGCTGCTATCAATCAGAAGACTATTGTTGTTGCAAGCGGTAAACAAAAAGCCTAAAATGGCCAAAAGAGAAAGACGTTTCATAGGGTTTGTATAAATTTTGTCAAAAATAATCATGTTCCGGAGATCGGCACTGCGATGGACAAATAATTTGAACCATTGTCGCTCAATTAATTTTATCTTTGCGCCGTGCAAATGACTAAGCAAGAAATGGCCAAAGCTGTTGATTCAGGGCTTTATTTACCCTTGATGGAGGCTTTTTACACCCTACAAGGAGAAGGCTATCACAAAGGTACTGCCGCTTATTTTATACGCGTTGGAGGCTGCGATGTGGGTTGTCATTGGTGCGATGTAAAGGAGAGTTGGAATCCCGATATTCACCCGCCTACATCCATCGAGCAAATCACCAAAGGAGCGCGTCAGTGGGCCAAAACCATCGTAGTGACTGGAGGAGAGCCGCTGATGTGGCCTATGGGGCCTTTGACCCAGTCGTTGAAGGCGGCTGGTTTACAAACCCATATTGAAACCTCTGGAGCTTATCCACTGACTGGTGTGTGGGACTGGATTTGTTTGTCCCCCAAAAAAAATAAACTTCCGCTTAAAGATATTTACAGCAAGGCACACGAATTAAAGGTCATTGTCCATAACAAACACGATTTTGTTTTTGCCCAAGAACAGGCCGAGCTGGTCGGACCAAATTGTAAACTTTACCTGCAACCTGAGTGGAGTCAAAGAGAGAAAATGATGCCCTTAATGGTCGATTATGTCTTAGAGCATACCCAATGGATTTTGTCTCTACAGACTCATAAGTATCTCAATATCCCCTAGTTTATTCTGGGCCTATTTTGGGCGCTAAATTCACGGCTAGTTTTAGGGTATTTTTTTCACAAAATTTGTTGATAACTTCGATGGCCGAATATGACCTTATCCATTGAAATCACTGGGTATTTGGTTATATTTGACAATACATTTTCCCAGGTGGAAAAAACAACCTAAAATTTATGAGCGAAGAAGTAAATAAAACCAATTACGGTGCAGATAATATTCAGGCTTTAGAGGGTATGGAGCACGTGCGTATGCGTCCTTCGATGTATATCGGGGATGTAGGGGTACGTGGTTTGCATCATTTGGTTTATGAAGTGGTGGATAACTCCATCGATGAAGCCCTTGCGGGACATTGTGATACTATAGATGTTGTGATCAATGCCGATAATTCTATTTCGGTAAAAGACAACGGCCGGGGGATTCCGGTTGATTTGCATAAAAAAGAAGGGGTCTCTGCATTAGAGGTCGTTATGACTAAAATTGGCGCAGGGGGAAAATTCGACAAAGATTCATACAAGGTCTCAGGAGGTTTGCACGGTGTTGGGGTAAGTTGTGTTAATGCTCTATCCGCAGCGCTAAAGGCTACAGTGTACAGAGATGGTAAAATTTGGGAGCAGGAATACGAGCGTGGTAAGGCACTTTATCCTGTAAAGACCGTAGGAGAAACCTCGGATAGAGGGACTATGGTGACCTTTTTACCGGATGAACAAATCTTTACCCAGACTCGTGAATACAATTACGACACCTTAGCAAGTCGTCTGAGAGAATTGGCTTATTTGAACAAAGGGATAACAATTTATCTTACCGACAAACGTCAGGTTGAAGACGATGGTACGCATCCAAAGGAAAAGTTCCACAGTGAGGAAGGTCTTAAAGAGTTTATCAAATTTTTGGATGGCAATAGAGAGCCGCTCATCGCAGAGGTGATCTCCATGGAAGGGGAGAAAAATGACATCCCTGTAGAAGTAGCTATGGTTTACAACACCTCATTTAATGAGAACTTGCATTCCTATGTGAACAATATCAATACCCATGAAGGAGGGACCCATTTGTCCGGATTCAGAAGGGGTTTGACCACGACCTTAAAGAAATACGCTGATGCTTCAGGCTTGCTCGACAAGCTAAAATTTGAAATTTCAGGGGATGATTTTCGTGAAGGATTAACCGCCATTGTTTCTGTAAAAGTCGCAGAGCCTCAATTTGAGGGTCAGACTAAGACCAAACTCGGAAACCGAGAGGTCACAGCAGCGGTAAGTCAAGCCGTATCTGAGATGTTAGAAAACTATCTTGAAGAACATCCCAATGACGCAAAGACTATTGTACAGAAAGTTATTTTAGCGGCTCAGGCCAGACATGCAGCCCGCAAGGCCCGTGAGATGGTGCAGCGCAAAACCGTCATGGGGGGTGCGGGACTGCCGGGTAAACTCTCAGATTGCTCTGAACAAGACCCACAAAAATGCGAAGTGTTTTTGGTGGAGGGGGATTCCGCGGGGGGTACGGCCAAACAAGGTCGTGATCGTAATTTCCAAGCGATATTGCCGCTTCGCGGTAAGATCCTAAACGTGGAAAAAGCCATGCAGCATAAGGTCTTTGAAAACGAGGAAATCAAAAATATCTTTACGGCCCTCGGCGTAACTATAGGTACCGAAGAAGATGCTAAAGCTTTGAACCTAGAAAAATTGCGTTACCACAAAATCGTGATTATGTGTGATGCGGATGTCGATGGTAGCCATATCGCCACACTGATTCTGACCTTCTTTTTCCGTTATATGCGTGCCCTTATTGAAGGAGGTCATGTTTATATCGCTACACCGCCGCTGTATTTAGTCAAAAAAGGAGCGAAAAAAGCTTACGCTTGGGACGACAAGGAGCGCGACGCTCTGAGTGAAGAGTGGGGTGGAAGTGTGTCTATACAGCGCTACAAGGGTCTTGGTGAGATGAATGCCGAGCAGTTGTGGGACACCACTATGAATCCAGAATTCAGAACCTTGCGTCAGGTTTCTATTGACAACGGTACCGAAGCCGATAGAATATTCTCAATGCTCATGGGCGATGAGGTTCCACCGCGTCGTGATTTTATAGAACGCAATGCAGTGTATGCAAACATAGACGCTTAACTCTTTAAAAAGCCCGCAATAGTGCGGGCTTTTTTATAATTTAGAAAGAACTTTTGTGGGCCATCGATCATTTAAATGTTCAGGAATTTGCAAAAATCAATAATTACGCTTGAAATTAAACCCCAATCTATTATGAAACGAATTTTATTAATCTTCAGTTTATGCATGGCCCCCGTGAGCCAAGCCCAAGAATTAGAAAGTATTCTTTTAGCGGCAGAGGACGCCGAACGACTTACCCAATCTTACATTGAACCCGCCTTAAAAGGGCTTGTCTACAGCATGAATGAAGGCTGGTACACCACAGGGCGCACCCATAGCGTATTGGGTTTTGACGTTACCTTTGGGGCCAACATGGCCTTAGTCCCTAATAATGACAAGAATTTTTTATTTCGCGCCGCTGATTACAATTTTGTGCGTTCCCAGGTCGGTGACACTGAGACTGTTTCTACGGTACTAGGCGATGACCCTGATGGCACTTTTTTTGATGTCCGGGTCCCGGTGGGCGATGGTACATTTAAAGTGGCGGAGTTCCAAATGCCCGGGGGTATTGGCCCCGACTTCCCGTTA
>JALRAI010000078.1 GCA_023258055.1 Flavobacteriaceae bacterium
TATCACGCTGAGTCCTGAGGCCACATTTTGCTACAAATGCGACGCCTTTTACAACAAACAATCCGAGGGAGGAATTCTCTACAACGACGCAACCCTAGCCATCGATTGGTATCTAAAACATGAAGATGTTTTGGTCTCAGAAAAAGACCAAATACTGCCGACGTTTTTAGACGCTACCGCATGAAGAATATATTGGTGACCGGAGCCAGTGGTCAGCTAGGGCAAAGCCTTCGCCAGCGCTGCACGGCATTTCCACAGTTGAATCTGCATTTTTGCCAGCGGGCAGACTTTGATTTAGAGCAGCCTGAGCAAATGGCTCGTGCTTTGGATCAGCACAGTGTGGATGCGGTGATTAACACGGCGGCCTATACTGCTGTAGACCAAGCAGAGAAGGAGCCTGATCGCGCCTTTGCCATAAACACTAAGGGCGTCACCGATCTTGCCCGTATTTGTGCCCAAAAAGACATCGTATTGCTCCACGTGTCTACAGATTATGTCTTTAACGGGGCATCAGATAAACCCTATCTTGAGGATCACCCCACGGGGCCGCTGGGCATTTACGGCCAAAGCAAACAGCAAGGCGAATTAGCCGTGGCAGCGATTAATCCGGCCCACTATATTGTGCGCACCTCGTGGCTCTACGGTCCTTACGGCCATAATTTTTTAAAAACCATGCTTAAACTGGCCGAACAAGGCAAATCGCTGACCATTACCACGGAGCAAACTGGGAGTCCGACCAGCACTTTGGATTTAGCAGACGCCCTACTCAAGCTCATAGAGATGGCGGCCCCTTATGGCACCTATCATTTTAGCAATACAGGTCAAACCACTTGGCATGGCTTTGCCCGAGAAATTTTTACACAAACCCATCAATTGGACCGCGTCCAACTTGCCGAAACGGACGAATATCCTACTTTTGCAAAGCGTCCGAGCTATAGTGTTTTGGACATCAATAAAATAGAACAAACCTTACAACAACCTATTCGGTCATGGCAAGAGGCTTTGGCTGAGGTGATACACCAACTATAATTCAAACCATGGAAAAGCACACAGAAGAAATCGACTTGTTTTACGTGTTGAAAAAACTCAAAAACGTTTATTTGGGATGGCTCGCGCGCGGTTACCACGCGGTACAATTCTTAAAAAAACACTGGATAGTACTCGCTATAATTGTTGTCGGCGGACATTTTGGGGGTAAATTTTGGCAGCAGTCAGAGCGCCCAAAGCGTCAAGCGGTGATGATTGTCCAGAATAACTTTGGGAGCTCAAGCTATGTTTATAATGCCATTGAGACCCTGAGTATCAAGTGTAAGCAAATCGATGAAGCATTTTTAGAGCAGCTTGGACTCAACACAGAAACGCCCGAAATCCTGGATATAGTCATTGAGCCCGTGGTGAGCGTTAATGATCTTTTAAAGGTCAGCGAGCCTAATGACCGTAATATTGACACTTATATTTCACGCATCGAAATTGAAGAGGATTTAATGGTTTCTGAAATTTTTTACCCGCAATATCACTATCACAAAATTACGGTAACCACAAACACGCCAAACACTAAGGTGCTGGATAAGATTTTGGCCTACCTAAATAGCAACGAAAAATATAACACCATAAAAGAAGTTGTTGTGGCCGAGACAGACCTGCGTATTGAGCGCAATAACAAGACCATTGAGCTGATCGACGCCCTTTTTTCTGAGTACTCTGGAAAAAATGAGGCTGAGGCTCTGGTCACTAATGACTTGAACATTCCGACCATACGTATCAACAACACCAACCTTCATCAACTGGTAGAAAAGAAAACTGAGCTCATTGCAGAAAATGAAGAGCTTATGATTGAGCGGACTAAATACGGTTCTGTGGTCGCCGTGGTGAATAACCCAAAACTGGTCATGACTGCTGAATTCATGGACAAAAAAGGCACCATTATTCCATTGGGACTGTTGTTTTTGTTTTTTGGTTTCTTTTGGCTAAAGAGTTTGTATCTCAAAGGGAAAAAGCACGCCACTGGGGCCTAATAGCTCAGCTCAGCAATCCAGCCTATGAAGTTATTGCCAGGCAAATTACATATCAGCTCATTTACAGGCCGAAGCATGGGTGTGCTTTTATTGCGCGGCCTGGGCGTGGGGCTGTTTTTTTTAGGCACGCTTTATCTGACCAATGAGTTGCCGGCGGATCTAGTGGGGCAATATGACTATAGCCGGGCCTTACTATTATTTGTAGGAGCGGTTGCTTTATTTGGCATGCAGCAGTCTGTGATTTTCTACTCGGGCTATTACAGCGCTCAAAATAATCTGGGGCAAATAAAACAGGTGTATAAGACCATGTTTTTATTGGTCATCACCCTGTCTTTAGGTCTGAACGCTTTGTTATACGCTTTGGGCCCAATCATTACAGCTTTAGGGTTTAATCCTTTTAGCGATCTGGTTTATCAAACCTTTATGGGCATTTTGTTTTACGCATTAACCATGCTCAATATTGATGTGCTACGGGCCATAGATAAGATTTTTGTCTCTGAGTTATTTCGCAATATATTTCGATATCTGATTTTCTTTTTAGGCGTGATGGCCTTAGTGTATTTGGGACAGCCTCAGTGGTTGGTCTGGGTATTTTTGGGCAGCTTTGTTCTGCTTGCTCTAGCCTCTAGTATTTTTCTGCTTTATTACTTCGCTCAGCCTGGGCTCAAGGTGCTTGAAGCAGGACCCTCTATTGGGCCAAAGGCTATTTTAAAAAGATCCGCACCCATGGCTATAAGTGCGGCCTCGTTTTTGCTCATGCAAAGCTTAGATGTGCTCATGCTCAAACAATTTGAAAACTACACTATCGTGGCAGTTTACAGTGTGGCCGTAAAGCTAACCCTTCTATTGTCGGTGGCCCTGGCCTCGGTAAACGCTGTTTTGGGACCAAAAATAGCGGAAGACTACAATCGCGGAGATAATATAGCGCTTGCGGTTAAGGTCAAAAAGAGCACGCGAATAATTTTTTTAACCACTGCTCCGGCTATAGTTGTTTTGGCCTTTGGCGCGGAGTGGATTTTGTCCTGGTTTGGGCCGACATATGTAGCGGCAAAAATCCCTTTGCTCATTCTACTCATGGGTCAGGGCGTAAACACCCTTTGTGGTTCGGTAGGGGTGTATCTCAACATGACAAGCAAACAAAAGGCTTTTCAGTGGATAGTGGCGAGCGCTCTTTTGCTCAATGTGGCACTAAACGCTTATTTAATTCCTGTTTACGGAATTACAGGGGCCGCCTGGGCGACATCAAGCAGCATGATGGCTTGGAATATTATCGCGGTGATCTATGTGTATAAAAGAGACAGAATTAAAACTTTTTTAACGTGGTAGACCAGGAGTTTAAAGTTGATTTTTTTGTTGTCGGCGCAGCGCGTTCAGGCACAACAACTTTATATCAATACTTATCACAGCACCCACAGATTTTCTTACCTCAGGTCAAGGAGCTGAATTATTTTTCAAAGGTAAGTTCAAATCAACCCCAAGACTACCACCTACCTAAGCTTGGCAAGGAGTATCACACAAAAATTATTCAAAGCCTGGAGGTGTATAAAGGTCTTTATAGTTCTGCTGGGCTCGGTCAAATAAAAGGGGATATTAGTCCGTCGTATTTATGGCATGAAGAGACGGCAGGCGCGCTAAAAGCGCACAATCCAAAGGCCAAAATCATCATCAGCTTGCGCCACCCAGTGGAGCGTGCCTTTAGCCATTACCTTATGGCCAAAAGCGTGGGCTATGAAAAGAGCCAGAGTTTTCAGCAAGCGATTCACGAACCACTTTCAGAGCACTGGGGCGGGGGGAATCGTTATCTGGAATGGAGTGATTATATCGGACCTCTAAAGGCCTATTATGCCGCTTTCCCAAAAGAGCAAATTCACGTCATGATTTTCGAACAATGGGTTGGTGATCAGGAATCGGCTTTTGTCGAATTGGCCAGTTTTCTGGGGATGGAACGCCATCAGCTCGAGGCCTTAGGCGACCAACATAACCAAACCTTAGCGTACAAACACCAAGGGGCCCTAAATGCATTGCGCACCCCTTGGGCGAGAAACTTTTTACACGCTTTAATGAGCGAGTCTATGCGCGATCGTTTAAAAGCCTTAATTTTTGGGGCAGGGCCCTCGAGCGAGACACTTCCTGAGGACTTAAAAAACCGACTCATCAATCAAAAAATTGAGTCCTTGAAACAAATAGAGGGGCTTGTCCAAAAACCCGTACGCGAAATATGGGGGATAAATAAGCAATAAACAGGGGCGATGATCAGTCATAAACACAAAACCATATTCGTTCATATTCCTAAGGTCGCTGGCCAAAGTGTGGAACAAATGTATTTAAGGGATTTGGGCCTAGATTGGTCTGAGCGAGAAGTGTTGCTATTGCGCCCTAAACAAAAAAGTGAGCAGGGCCCCGAGCGCTTAGCCCATCTCACAGCGGTACAATACACAGGCCTAGGTTATATTTCCCATCAGGACTTTCAACAATACTTTAAGTGGGCCTTAGTGCGTCACCCCTACCAAAGAGCGCTCTCTTGCTATCATTTTTTGGGCTACGCCAGGGTATTGAGTTTTGAGAATTTTGTGCGTGAAGTATTACCGGACAAAATAAAAGAGCGACACTTTTTTTTCCTGCCTCAATACGACTATCTTCATGACGATAAAGGGCGATTACTAGTGGATTATGTAGGGCATTTAGAGCGATTGGATCAGGATTTGGCATGGCCAAAAGAAAAAAGCGGTATCGCTCATATTGCAATGCCGCATGCCAATAAAGCCCCTGGGGCATGGCGCAGGGTTTTTCGATTGTGGCTCAATCAACCTAGCTTGATAAAATATTTTTCTTTAGGACACGATAAAAAATCGAGAACACAGGCATTGACCAAAGAGGCCAAAGCGGGTCTAAATGAATTATACGCCAAGGATTTTACGGCCTTTGGTTACGCAACAGAACAATGAATCAGTTAACAGCAAAAATAGGCCTGGTGGCCATAATTATTGCGCTTTGGGCCGAGAGCGTGGAGCTCAGCTTTGTGGTGGCTTTTGCGGTGCTTTTGCTGCATTTTAATGCGCGGATCTCTCGTGGATTGTCTCAAATAGTCCTTTTAATCTTGGCTATGATGGCCGTCGGTACGCTCGGCATTATGACGCGCCAGGCTGGGCTATATGGCTTTGTCAAGGATGTGGTCTATTTCTTGAGGCCACTGACCGTAATGCTGGCGACCTATTACGCCGTCCAAAGACTTAAGTCCAAAGCCGATTTTTATAATTTAATTGTTCTTGTGGGCTTTGGTTTTGCCCTGTTTCATCTATTGGATATAGGGATAGGATTACTGCGCTATAGGCCGAATCTTCAAAAATTTAGAGAGCTCTTTGGCAAACTCAATCACGTAGAAATGGTAGCGCTATTTCTGATTGCTTGTATCCGAGACCTCCCTGTTCAAAAGACTAGATACACCCTGTTTTACAAACTGGCTGTTGCCGCCCTTATCGGCTCGTTTTTACTTTATTTTTCGAGGACCATGATCGTGGTGCTTGTTTTAATGATTCTGGCTTATTACGGTTATCTCAAGCTCAATGCACGCGGGGCAGTTATGGGGCTAATTCTATTGGCTTTTGGGGCCGGATTTGCATTTTTCTTAAGTCAATATGAACCCGATGAGACCCAACCTCAGACTGTATTGACGGGTTTTTTAGCCAAAATAAAAAACTCTTACACAGAAACCTTTGAGCCGATTAAATTCGACACTTATCTCAAGGACAGGCGCTCGCTATGGCCGCGTTGGCGGGCTTATGAAGCTAATTTAGTGCTTACAGAGGTAGACAGGGAGCGCAAATGGCTCCAAGGCAAGGGTTTTGGGTCTACAGTTGACGCGGGATTTGAGCTCAGATTAAACGGCGAAATGATACAGCACTTACCCACAGTGCACAATGGGGTAGCTTATGTTTATATGAAGACAGGAATCCTCGGGCTACTGCTTTATTTCACTATATTCTTGGTGCTGTACAGCTATAATTACAGAACACCAGAGGACCAAAGCCAAAAGTCTTATCATGGAGTGCTTGTGGCAGCAGGCTTCTATATGCTCGCGGCGACCATGGTGGTAACTGGAATCTTCAAACCCTATATGATGGTGGGCTTTTTAATCGGAGGCTCTTTTGCCCTTAAAAATAAGGAGGCATGAAAATAGCACTTTTTGGCACTCGAGGCATCCCAAACCACCACGGCGGTTTCGAACAGTTTGCCGAATGGTTTGGCCCTTATTTGGCAGAAAAAGGCCATGAGGTTTATGTGTATTGTTCGCACAACCACCCCTACAGAGCGCACGAATTTAAAGGCGCAAAACTCATTCATTGTTATGACCCAGAATACAAGCTGGGTACGGCAGGACAATTTATTTATGACTTAAATTGCCTTCTTGACGCGCGTAAAAGAAAATTTGACGTCTTGCTTCAACTGGGGTATACCAGCAGTTCTGTATGGTATCCTCTTTTGCCCAAAAAAACCATAATCGCCACGAACATGGACGGCCTAGAGTGGAAACGCTCTAAATACCATCCCCTGGTGCGCCGTTTTTTGGCCAAAGCCGAAGCGTGGGCGGTTAAAAGCAGTGATCATTTAATTGCGGATAACACTGCCATTCAGGACTATTTACAGGAAAAATACGGCGCTGCCTCGACCTATATACCCTATGGGGCTGAGGTTTTTCAGGCCCCTGATCAGGCGGCCTTAAATCAATATAGCGTGTCGCCCGGCGGCTATGATTTGATCATTGCGCGTATGGAGCCCGAAAACAATATTGAAACCATTTTAGACGGGGTGGCTCAAAGCCAAAAACAAGGCCTTTGTTTGGTGGTGGGCAAACACCTGGCAACGCCTTTTGGTCGTTATTTAGCAAAGAAATACGAAAATCAGGCCAACATTCGTTTTTTAGGAGGGATCTACAATCAGGAGCTTTTGGACAATTTAAGACATCACGCCCGTATTTATTTTCACGGACACAGTGTTGGGGGTACAAATCCTTCCTTATTAGAGGCCATGGGGGGCCAAGTCCTTATTGCCGCCCACAACAATGCGTTTAACAAGGCAATTCTCGGCAAGGATGCACTTTATTTCAGTAATGCCGATCAGGTGTGTTCACTTTTGGATCGAGAACCAGACATAAGTGCGGCTAAAGTCATGATTCAAGCCAATGCCGATAAAATCAGGAATCTTTACTCTTGGGACAAGGTCAATGCAGATTATCTGACCTTCATCAAATCAATTTATGCGCAGAAGCCTTAGTCATAGCACACAAAATCATTTGATGAGTTGGGCCATAGGCCTGGTTTTGATCAGTGTGCCCATGCCTTATACTTACAGCTCCATCGGTTTGGGGATACTCGGGGCGGTGGCTGTGATGGGGATGTGGCACAGACAGTTTCATTGGCGCCCGGCCTATCTCTGGCCGATTTTATTGTTTGGTCTTTGTGTGCTCTCACTCTTATGGACCCAGGACACCGGCAAATCTTGGCGCGGCATTAGCCGTCAATTGCCACTACTAGTGATGCCTTTGTCCTTTTTATTTTGGCCAAAATATGGTCGCGAGACTTGGCAAAAAGGGGTGTACATCGGGGGTGTTGCTGGCGCTTTATTTGCCGTGTTTGCTGTGGCGCGGGCCGCGCTGCGGTCGGCGGGTCAAGGAGACTTCAGCCCGTTTTTTTATCACGAGCTGGTAGATTTCTGGGAGCTCAACGCAATTTATATTTCGGCGGTTTCAGCCACTTATGTGCTGTTTTTTTGGTTGGTCTGTTGGCCGCAAAAACACCGCAGAAGGCCCGCGCTAATCCTTGGCGCCATACACCTGGGCTTTTTGATTCTTTTGTCTTCAAAAAACATGATTTTGACCACCTTGCTCATTGGGTTTGTCGCCAAG
>JALRAI010000079.1 GCA_023258055.1 Flavobacteriaceae bacterium
TGAGAATTGTCTTGTCCCAAATTCTGCTGTTTTGCTGCCGCACTCTTTGATTTGAATCGATCAAAAATACCCATGCTTATATTTTTAAAGCGCGAAGATAGTCATTCATCAAATTAGGCCTCACGCGACTAACATTTTTTTAACGCATCAAGTTTTTTAAGAGACAAAATGACACCTAATTACCTGATAAAGAGTGTCAAAATGTCAAAAATAGGCTTTGGCCTAAACTTTGATCGTTTGACTGTGAACCCAATAAAATATTGCTCTATGAACTTTAATCAATTCACCATTAAGTCACAAGAGGTCATTCAAAAGGCACAGCAACTTACCCAGGAATTAGGACATCAGCACATTGAGCCTGAGCACCTATTTCAAGCCATGCTTGACAATGATCCAGATGTGACCCCATATTTACTCAAAAAGCTCGATGTAAACACCAGCCTTTTAGGTGAAATAACAGAAAAACAACTCCAAACTTACCCAAAAGTCACTGGGGGTGAAATTAGCGCATCTCGCACCACGGCACAGGTCTTGAATCAGGCCCTGATTTTAGCCAAAAACAATGGCGATGAGTACGCTAGTGTGGCCCACCTACTTTGGGCACTTTTAGAGATAAAAAGTACCATCTCCCAAGCCCTGAAGGATCAAGGAGTCACCCTTAAAGATTTTAAGGCGGCTATGGACACCTTGAGTAAAGGCCGCTCGATTTCATCACAAAGTGCTGAAGAGAGTTTTAATGCTTTGAATAAATACGCCAAAAATCTCAATGAGCTCGCCCGCACCGGTACGCTAGATCCAGTTATTGGTCGTGACGAAGAAATCAGACGTATTCTTCAAATCTTGTCTCGCCGCACAAAAAATAATCCGATTATGGTTGGTGAGCCCGGAACTGGTAAAACGGCCATTGCTGAAGGTATTGCCCATAGAATTATCTCCGGGGATGTGCCCGAAAATTTAAAATCTAAAGATTTATACGCCCTAGATATGGGCGCCCTGATCGCTGGAGCGAAATACAAAGGCGAATTTGAAGAGCGCTTAAAAGCGGTCATTAAAGAAGTAACCTCAAGCGATGGAAACATTATCCTGTTTATCGATGAAATTCACACCCTAGTGGGCGCTGGCGGTGGTGGGGGCGCTATGGATGCCGCCAATATACTAAAACCAGCCCTAGCCCGAGGAGAACTCAGAGCTATCGGGGCCACAACCCTAGATGAGTACCAAAAGTACTTTGAGCAAGACAAAGCCCTGGAGCGTCGTTTTCAAAAAGTCAATGTTCAAGAACCAGATATTGAGAGCGCCGTCTCTATTTTGCGCGGGATTAAAGAAAAATACGAAAGCCATCACAAGGTGCGCATTAAGGACGAGGCCATCCTGGCCGCTGTCAATCTATCTCAGCGCTATATTACGAATCGTTTTTTACCGGATAAAGCCATCGACCTCATGGATGAGGCCGCATCAAAATTGAGAATGGAAATCAATTCCAAGCCTGAAGAACTCGATGTGATGGATCGTAAAATCATGCAGTTAGAAATCGAGCATGAGGCCATCAAACGGGAAAATGACGGGCCGAAATTAAAAATCCTGAACACAGAATTGGCTAACCTAAAGGAACAGCGCAACGCATTACACGCCCGCTGGCGCAGTGAGAAGGATATAGTCGAACAGATCCAAAGCATTAAAAAAGACATAGAGGAGGCTAAATCCAAAGCCGAAAGAGCTGAGCGCGAGGGTGATTTTGGAACGGTGGCAGAATTGCGCTACGGCACCATCAAGTCTTTGAATGAAACATTAGAGAAGGCAGAATTACAATTGAATGAATATCAAGGAGACAGCTCCTTAATCAAAGAGGAAGTCACCCATGAGGACATTGCCGAGGTTGTGGCTAAATGGACTGGGATTCCAGTAACAAAAATGATTCAAAGTGAGCGAGAGAAATTGCTGCAGCTCGAAAAAGAACTGCACAAACGCGTTGTGGGACAGCAGGAGGCCATCGTTGCGGTGAGTGACGCCATACGCCGCAGCCGTGCAGGGCTCCAAGATGCCAAAAAACCTATAGGATCATTCTTGTTTTTGGGGACCACCGGGGTTGGTAAAACCGAACTTGCTAAGGCCCTGGCCGAGTATTTATTTGACGATGAAAACGCCATCACCCGCATTGATATGAGTGAATATCAAGAACGCCATAGTGTGAGTCGTCTTGTCGGAGCGCCTCCAGGATATGTAGGCTATGACGAAGGGGGGCAACTCACCGAGGCCGTGCGACGAAAGCCCTACTCTGTGGTTTTACTCGACGAGATAGAAAAAGCACATCCTGACACCTTCAATGTGCTGCTCCAGGTGCTCGATGAAGGACGCCTTACGGACAATAAAGGACGTTTGGCCGACTTTAAAAACAGCATCATAATAATGACCTCAAATCTGGGTAGCGCACTCATAGACAAATCCGTGGAGGATCTCGGGCATAATCAAACGGCCCTCGAAAAATCTAAAATGGAAATTATGGGCTTGCTCAAGCAAACCGTACGCCCAGAATTTTTAAACCGAATCGACGACATCATCATGTTTGAACCGCTCACCCAGAGTGATCTTTACAGTATCGTAGAATTACAATTAAAATCGGTTCAGAAATTGTTGGCTGAGCAAGGCATCACCCTGGATGCTACGCCAGAGGCTAAAGACTGGCTAGCTCAGCGAGGATTCGATCCACAGTTCGGAGCACGCCCCGTAAAAAGAGTGATTCAACGCGAAGTTTTAAACGCCCTGTCTAAATCGATACTTTCTGGTACGCTTACCACAGACAGCATTATACTGATCGATTGCTTCGAGGATGAACTGGTGTTTCGCAACGAAACAGATCTGGTAAGCGCATAATTGCTGTGCACAATAATTTTATGGTCTGAGTCATGGTTAGCCTATTAAATTCTTGATTTGTGCAGCAAGTAAAAAAAATGCACCCCGTTCGGGGCGCATTTTTTGTTTTGACTGTTACAGATTTTCGGCTATCTCCTATTTAATGAGTAGCTTTGAAAAAATTGCATTTTGAATACACCAAATAAAGTTCTTGAAAGTCGCGCTATGGTGCGTTTTCAGGATTGTGACCCCTTTAATCATCTCAATAACGCTGCTTATTTAAATTATCTGGTCAACGCTAGAGAAGATCAACTTTTAGCCAATTATGGCATCAATATTTACGATCTGCACAGTTTGGGCGGCAAGAGTTGGGTGGTCTCTTCAAATCAAATAGCCTATATCCGACCAGCGATGTTGATGGAGAAAATCGTCATGCAAAGTCAACTCATCGGTTACACCCAGAGTGAAACACAGGTGGAGCTCCGCATGTACAATGAGGATAAAACCCAGCTCAAAGCGGTTATGTGGGGGCGTTATGTTCATATCGATCTCAAGGTGCAAAAAAGAACGACCCACGATCAAAGGCTTATGGATCTTTTTCAGCAGGCCCTTTATCCAGTTGAAGCCGAGAATTTTGAGCAACGCGTTGCCCAATTAAGACAAGAATATGCCCAAAAAAGCAGCCAATAAAAATTGCGCATCAATGCGCACAGATCTCGCTCAAGACGGTCACCGTGAGCCCATTAGCTCGCCCTTCTTGCGGGCTTTAATATATCCAAGATGGGACCATTTAATGCCTGTAATTATTGGATTTCTGTTAATCTCGAGTTGTCAACAAGGCGCTACAAATAAAATAGACGCACCAGAAAATTTAGCAGCAGAGCTAAGCGGAGTCTATTACCTTATTCGTCATAGCGAAAAAGACCGTTCAAATCCGAACAATGAGGATCCTGAATTAACTACCACTGGACTCAGTAGAGCAAAACTTTGGCAGAGTTATTTTGACAGCATTCCTCTGAGTGGCATCTACAGTACAGGCTACAAAAGAACCCTTCAAACCATAATCCCAACAGCAGCTTCGAAGTCTTTAAATCCGATTATTTACCCGCCACACGACTTAGTTGATAATGATTTTATTACTCGATCACATTCAGGTCATTGGCTGATTGTAGGGCACAGCAATACCGTACCAGAGTTGACCAATGCGCTGATGAACATCGATAGTTTAAAAGACATTCCTGATTCCCTAAATAGTCGTTTATATCGTGTAGATTATCGTAGCAATCCTGTAAAATTGAGCATTTTGCACATAGATTAATCACCTAGGCATCGTAGCTTAGGGACAATCTTATTACTTTTGTCATGCTATGGCATTATCAAAAAATATCAGCATTAAAAACAGAAAGGCGCGCTTCAATTATGAGGTGATTGATCGCTTCACGGCTGGTATAGTTTTAAAAGGAACAGAAATCAAGTCATTGCGCACAGGACAAGCCTCCATCGCGGAGAGTTTTTGTGAATTTAGCAATAATGAGCTTTTTGTGATCAATATGACCATTCAAGAGTACAGTCATGCCTCTCATTACAACCACCAGGCAAAATCTGCCCGTAAATTACTGTTGAATCGCAGAGAACTCAACAAACTACACAAAGCGGTTAAAAATACAGGGCTTACTATAGTGCCTCTTCATTTATTCATCAATGATTCGGGCCTGGCCAAAATGGAAATTGCCTTGTGCCGCGGTAAAAAGCTCTACGACAAACGTGAAACCCTAAAAGAGCGCGACAATAAGCGCGATTTAGGCCGTATAAAAAAGACACATAATACAAAATAAGCATTGAATATGAGTGCGCTTACACCCACCCCAGACAATACAGATAATACAGTCCCAGAGCCTGTTGAGACAACAAGCAGCAGTGCGGAATTAATCATGACTCCTGACAGCATCGCTTCTTTAGATCGTATGATTTATTGGGCTAAGTTCTTGAGTATATTAGGGTTTATCGGCGTAGGATTTATGCTTATCGGGGCGATATCTATAGCTTTTGTCGGCAATAATTTAATGGGGCCGGGTGCAGCAGGCATTTCCCTGATCTATTTAGTTCTGGCAGTGATTTATTTTACACCCATGTATTACCTCTATAAGTTTTCGTCTCATGGAAGACGAGGGATTACCCAAAAAAGTCAACACCAAACCGATCAGGGATTGATCTACTTAGCGGCCCACTATAAATTTATCGGTGTTTTGGCGATTGTACTTTTGTCGCTTTATGTACTGATATTTATAGGTCTATTTGCCGCTGGAATTGGCATGGCCTCCGGTTTTGGTGTTTAAAACTCCTGTCATATGAAACAAGTATTACTGATTACCTCATTGATTTTAGGGCTTAGTGTTCAAGCCCAAGACACTTTTTCCATAATTGCAGTCGATCCTGAAACAGGTGACATTGGCTCGGCAGGTGCCTCTTGTATTAACTTAAATAACAGCAATTGGGACCAATGGATCACTGACATCATCCCAGGACGTGGTGGGGTCAATTCTCAGGCTTATGTCTGTATCCCCAATGTGAATTTAGAAAATGCCATGGATCGCATGAGTGCTGGTGATAGTCCTCAAGAGATTATCGATTGGCTCATGCTAAACGATGCCTGTGGGTCACAAAACTTTAATCCTGAGTATCGCCAGTACGGTATTGTAGATTTTGATTTAGCGGGCAATCCCAGAAGTGCTGGGTTTACCGGTAGCCTGACCGATGACTACAAAGAAGACCGACAAGGACCTACTTACAGTATTCAAGGGAATATTCTATTAGACCAAAGCGTCATTGATCAAATGGAATTCAACTTTAACAACACCAGTGGAACCCTTGCTGATCGTCTTATGGCAGCCCTTCAGGGGGCCAATTTTCCGGGTGCAGATAGCCGATGTCTCTCCAGTGGGACCTCTTCACGCGCCGCTTATATGGTGGTTTACCACGCCGAGGACACCCCAGGAGAACCCTACTTGCGTTTGGTGGTTCCGGCACAAAGCCCGGGTATTGAGCCCATTGATTTATTGCAAGGCCTTTACGATGACTTTACCACATTAGGCGTGGGTGATGCCGAAAAATTAAATCAAATCAAACTCTGGCCAAACCCAGTTAATCAGCGATTAAATCTTGAACTAGCTCATGAGGTCATCTTACAGCAAGTAGAGCTGCGCAATATCTTGGGACAAAAACAATCGTTTAATCAGAGCGGTACAATCTTTGAAGTAGCGCACTTGAGCCCTGGTCTGTATCTGTTAGAAGTTTACACCTCGGCAGGAAAACGCATACTGCGATTTGTAAAGTCTTAAGACCTAATTTGACAAAAGCACCATTGAAGTATTGGACTATCCTTTAGGTTCGCGCTTGTTTGGCTGAAATCTAGGATTTGGGCGCAGAATAGCGGCGCATTTCATTGAGCTCTTCCTCTTTTTTGAGTTCTTCCTTTGAAATCACCTTTAAAAACGAAGGGTGTTGTTCAATGGCGTACTCAATTTTTTCTACAATTTGATCTATGGAATCATTTTCGTAGTCTATCTCAAGTGGCGCTTTAATTTCCATGGATTGAAGAATTCCTCGCTTTTTAATACGAATACCCTTTTTGTCAAAAGACCTGCGAAATCCATCGATGACTATGGGCACAACAATCGGCTTATTGTGTTTGATTATATGTGCGGTACCACGTCGTATAGGTTTCCAAGGTGTAGTCGTCCCTTGAGGGAAAGTAATCACCCAACCATCAGCTAAGGCCCGATTTATGTTGTGCAAATCACTCATTTTGACTTGTCGATTCACGTCTTTACCCTCGGAACGCCAAGTACGATCTATACTGACCGAACCAGCATAAGCGAGTATTTTAGGCAGCAAACCGGCCTGCATGGTTTCACGAGCGGCAACGAAATACAAGTTTAATTTAGGATTCCACAGGTAACCCACATTCTTGATGTTGTCTACGCGTCCGCTAAGACTGGCGTTAAAAACGTGAAACATGGCCACTACATCAGCAAAATAGGTTTGGTGGTTTGAGACAAACAGCACATTAGTGTCTGGGAGATTTTTAATGATTTCACTGCCCTCAATCTGTAACTTATTGAACCCCTTAAAACGTCTGTGGGTAGCAGAACCTAAAATTCTAATGAGCCATTTCTTTAGAAACAAAATATGCCCAAAAGGATTTCTTTTAAATAAGCCCATAGTCGCAGGTTAGTTGCTGAAGGTGACAAATATATAAAAATGCTACGAGATGATTTCACTTAGCGTTTGACGTATCTCATACAACATCAAGGCCGTAGCGCCCCAGACTCTATTTCCTTGAAAATCAAAAACAGGCAGTTGATTAACGCCACGAATTGGGTTATTCATCTGTTCCATTTTTATGAGTCTATCATCTAGTAAATCTGCGGCTGGCACATAAATTAAACCCGCCACTTCCTCGCGTTGTGGAACAAAATTTGGTTGGTGATCTATGAGCCCCATAAAGGGTTTTACCCAGAAATCACTCGGAGGTATATAGAGCTGGCTCATGGCTTTTAAGATTTTTATTGAATGGCGACTCACCCCAATTTCCTCTTCACATTCTCTCAGTGCTGTGTGGGCCATACTCAAATCTTCGGCGTCTTTTCGCCCTCCAGGAAAAGCGACTTGGCCAGAATGAGGCCCTGAAGAAACTTGCCGCCGGATTAAAACAAAATGGGTAATCCCTTTTTGGTCTGGATAAAAAAGACACATAACCCCAGCCCATCGATCATGATCCGCCTTAGGGCTTAGGCCCTGATGACCCAAATGCCCCGGCAGAGGGATTTTTTCTATTTTTGTGAGTGCTGAAGCAAATGATTTAAAATCCATAGTTCATGCGTCTTTTGACCCTTTTATTATGTCTTAGCCTAACCGCGTGTTCAGGCCCTTTTGGTTCATCCGATCAAAAGGTGAAGCCACCACAAGATACTGTAAAACCCATTGACAGCAAAGCCGACACAAACAATCTAAAATTAGACAATAAGACAAAATCATCGAATATAGCACAAGGGCAATCAGAT
>JALRAI010000007.1 GCA_023258055.1 Flavobacteriaceae bacterium
TCGATCACGCCGCGGCACCTGCTGCACCTGCTTCCGTGGGTGCAGGTCGAGGGGGGCACCTACCGCGTCAATCGCACGAAGGTCGAACTCTCCAAAGCCGAGCGGATCGCCCTCGATGTGGCCGGCGGCCAGTCGACGCTTTCGACCGAGGCCCTCCGCAGCGTGCCGCTGTTCTCGAAGCTCCCCGATGCCGTGCTCTCGCGGATGGCCAACCGGTTCAAGTCGGAGGAGGTGTCGCTCGGCAACAACCTGATCGTCGAGGGAGAGGATCGCAGCAAGTTCTTCATCCTCGGCCAGGGGCAGGTCGAGGTGCTCTCCAAGGGCGTCCATGGCAGCGACCTGCGAATCGCGCTCCTCACGGAGGGGGAGTTCTTCGGCGAGGTGGATCTCGTCAGCGACAAGCCCTCCGACATCACCGTCCGCACGATCACGCCCTGCGTACTGCTCACGCTCTCCCGCAAGGACCTCGACGGCGTCCTCGACGAACTCCCCACGCTCCGAGACGACTTCAAGAAGGCCATCGACGAGCACCTCGAACTGCGGAGCACCGTCAACCGCTACGGTGAACGCAACATCGATCTCGTCAGCGGCTTCGCCGAGAACGTCGAGATCCCCGAGACCTTCGTCGACTACGCCGCCAACCCCCGCGAATACTCCCTCTCCGCCATCCAGACCGTCGTCCGCGTCCACACCCGCGTCTCCGACCTCTACAACGGACCCTACGATCAGCTCGAGGAGCAGATTCGACTCACCATCGAGGGCATCAAGGAACGGCAGGAGTGGGAGCTCATCAACAGCCAGAAGTTCGGGCTGCTCCACTCCGTCGATCCCGCCATGCGGATCTCCACCCGCTACGGCGCCCCCACCCCGGACGACCTCGACGAACTCCTGGCACTCGTCTGGAAGAAGCCCGCCTTCTTCCTCGCCCACCCCAAGGCCATCGCCGCCTTCGAGCGTGAGTGCACCTGGCGGGGCGTGCCCCCCGTCACCACCAGCCTCCACGGCACCAGCATCATCCTCTGGCGGGGCGTGCCGATCGTCCCCTGCGACAAGCTCGAGGTGAAGAGCCGCTACGGCTCCAACCAGTCGTTCGGCACCACCAGCATCGTGCTCGTCCGCATCGGCGAGGCCGATCAGGGCGTCGTCGGCCTCCATCAGACCGGCATCCCAGGCGAGATCATGCCCAGCCTCTCCGCCCGCCTCATGGGCCTCGACAGCCTCGGCGTCGCCTCCTACCTCCTCACCAACTACTTCTCCCTCGCCGTCCTCACCGACGACGCCCTCGGCGTCCTCGAGAACGTCGAGGTCGGCTACTACCACGATTACGAACACCGCAAGTCCACACCCAAGTAACACGTCAAGTAGGCACAGGTTTTCAACCCATGCGAGTTTTTTTGACTACGACAAGGACGGAGATCTGGATGCCTATATTTTAAACAACAGCAATATTCCGGTGAGCAGTCTCGGTTTTGCCCATCAACGCGATGTGCGTGCTCAAGATTGGAATGTCCCAAAAATGTTTCGAGGAGTTGGGGATATGCTTTTGCGTAATGATAATGGCGTGTTTACTGATGTGAGCGAACAAGCAGGAATTTACGGAAGTTTAATTGGCTTTGGCCTTGGGGTTATGGTCAGCGATGTAAATCACGACAACTATCCGGACATCTATGTCTCTAATGATTTTTACGAACGGGACTACCTCTACATCAACAATCAAGACGGAACCTTTACCGAAGACATTAAAAATTGGACCTCACACCTGTGTCTTTCTGCCATGGGGGTGGATATGGCGGACATCAATAACGATGGGCTCAATGATATTTTTATCACCGATATGCTGCCCGATGGAGACCAAAGAGTGAAATCTGTTATGGAATTTGAGGGCTACAATGTTTTTAAACTCAAGCAAAGTAAAGATTTCTTTCAGCAGTATATTCAAAACACCCTTCAGCTCAATAATGGCAACGGAAGTTTTTCCGAGATTGCCTATTTCAGTGGGGTGTCAGCTACTGATTGGAGCTGGTCCGGGCTAATTTTTGATATGGATAATGACGGATATCGCGACATCTATGTGACTAATGGGATCAATCACGATCTTACGGACTTAGATTTTGTCGATTTCTTTGCCAATGAAATCATTCAGGACATGGCCCTTACGGGTAAAAAAGAGGCCATAGATTCCATTATCAATAAAATGCCTGTTTATCCCCTACCCAACTACGCCTTTCACAATCAAAAGGACCTCACTTTTGACAATAAGGCCCAAGAATGGGGCCTCGGTGTCCCGAGTCTTTCCAATGGGGCAGCCTACGGAGACTTAGACAATGACGGTGACCTGGACTTAGTGGTAAATAATGTCAATATGCAGGCCTTTGTGTATCAAAACCACAGTAATGAAATTGATCAAAACAACTATATCAAAATTCAACTCGAAGGCCCAATGCAAAATAAATTTGCCATTGGAAGCTCCATTAAGCTTTATGCTGGTCAAGAACTCATCGTCCAAGAACTACAACCCTCCAGAGGCTTTCAGTCCTCTATGGACTATGTCATGACTATTGGTCTTGGGGCAAAAAACCATATTGATTCACTTGAGGTCTTATGGCCCAACGATCAAAAAACCATTTTACGAGATATCGCTGTAAATCAAAAGCTCGAATTAAGACAAGACCAGGCAAATGCCGGTGAGTTCAAAGAGGCACAAAAACAGAGCTCTACCCCCACCCTACTGAGCGCTGTGGATAATTCTTCTTTGATGGCGCACAAAGAAAACGCCTATAACGATTTTGATTATGAGGGGCTTCTGGGTAAGATGATCTCACAAGAAGGGCCTTGCATGGCGGTGGGTGACCTCAACGGGGATGGACATCAGGATGTGTTCTTAGGGGGTGCCAAAGGCCAAACTGGACAAGTCCTTATGCATTTTGGCGGGGGTACACTCAAACAAAAAACTCAAGAGGAATTAGCCAAGGATGCTGATTTTGAGGACACCGCTGCGGCCTTGGCCGATATTGACTCAGATGGAGACCTAGATCTACTGGTGGGTTCTGGAGGAAATCAAGTCGATGAAGCTGCTCGAGAATCCTTACGACTCTATCTGAACGACGGTCGTGGCAATTTTAGTAAATCACCCATAATCAGTTTAAGCAATATCAATAACATCTCGGCCATCGCGCCCTTTGATGTGGACGGTGATGGAGACCTAGATCTTGTGGTTACTTCTCGAAGTATTGTTGGGGTTTATGGCATGCGCCCGAAGCAATTCTTTTTGGAGAATACTGGGGCAGGAAGTTTTGAAGACCGTTCAAGCGATAAGGCCAAAGCCTTACAACTATCAGGAATGGTTATGGCAGCACAGTGGATTGAATTGGCCCAAGGCCCTGCCCTTGTGACCGTATCGGATTGGGGAGCGCCGCATATTTACCGATGGCAAAATGAGCAGTTTGAGCTTATGCCCAGTGATTTGGACCAGCGCACAGGCTGGTGGAATACCCTTACTGCAGCTGACATGGACGCAGATGGAGATACTGATTTAATCTTGGGTAATCAGGGGGGCAATATTCATTATAAGCCTTCCGACAAAGCCCCAATGCGTTTATGGGTTAATGACTTTGACAGCAATGGAACCTTTGAACAAATTATCTCACAAAATCTCGATGGCAGGGATATGCCTATCCACCAGAAAAAAGAGATGACGACTCAAATGGTTTCCTTAAAAAAACAAAATTTAAAAGCCTCTGAGTACGCCACAAAATCTATCCAAGAATTATTTAGCCCTGCGGTTCTGAATAATACCACGGTCTTGGAAGCCCGTTATGCCCACTCAGTGATTGCCTATAATCAAGGTGATGGTCGATTTACCTTTGAAGATTTGCCGCCACGCGCGCAACTTTCATGTATCTGCGGAATCGCTTGTGTGGATCTCAATAAAGATGGGGCCCTAGACATCATTGCTGGGGGCAATAATCATGAGTTTCGACCTCAGTTTTCAAGACTCGACTCTGATTTTGGCAGTGTACTGATTAATGATGGAGCCCAAAATTTTAAGTGGCAAAACTACAATGAGAGTGGATTTTATGTGCGTGATGAGATCAAACATATCAAAACATTTGAGGATGCTGATGGCGGGGCCTATGTTTTTGTGGCTGTAAACAATCAAAAACCTTTGGTCTATAAACTCCCCTAAACTGAATCGATTCATGAGCAGGACCTTCTGGACATATTTAACTATTTGGATGCTTCTTTTTGGGTTGGCAGGCTGTAATAAGAAGGCCACTCCCCTCTTTGTTACGCCCGAGGCAGAGCAAAGTGGTTTAAAATTCCAGAATACCCTAAATCCTACGGATAGCCTAAATATTTTGGATTATCTCTATTATTATAACGGGGGCGGTGCAGCAATGGGTGATCTTAATAACGACGGCCTCCCAGACTTATATTTTACCGCTAATCAAGGCCCTAATGCCCTTTATATCAATAAAGGGGACATGACTTTTGAGGATATTACAGTATCGGCAGGAGTCTCAGGCCAAAGCGACTGGCAAACAGGTTGCATTATTTTTGACGCAAACAGTGATGGCCTCTTAGATATTTACATCAGTGCCGTGGTGGGTATTAATGGTTTTCAGGGGCACAATGAACTTTATATCAATAATGGCGATTTAACCTTTACCGAGTCGGCAGCCCTGTATGGTCTGGATTATGAGGATTTTGGGACCATGTCCGCCGTGCTGGACTATGATTTAGACGGTGATCTCGATCTGTATTTGCTGAATCATGCTGTTCATACTCAAGAGTCTTTTGGGCGGGTTGACTTGCGCTATACCCGCAACCCCAAAACAGGAGACCGCCTGTTGCGCAATGATGGCGGGGTCTTTACCGACGTGAGTGAACAGGCTGGGATTTTAGGGGGTGTTAATGCCTATGGTCTTGGGGTCAGTGTTGCTGACTTTGATAAAGATGGTTGGCCAGATATCTATGTGGGCAATGACTTCCACGAAGACGACTACTATTACCACAACAATCAGGATGGGACTTTTACCGAAAAACTGCGCTCGGCCTTTAGCCATATTTCTCGTTTTTCTATGGGTAATGATGTAGCGGATATCAACAATGATGGTTGGCCAGATTTAATTTCACTCGATATGCTGCCACAGACAGAGGCGCTACTGAAGACCAGCGAAGGTGATGACCCAGTACAAACTTTAAAACTGCGCACCGAGGGCTATGGTTATCACTATCAATACAGCCGCAATATGCTCTTTATCAATCAAAAAGGGCGAAATTTTAGCGAAACTGCTCTTTATAGTGGAGTGGCGGCTACGGACTGGAGTTGGAGTGCCTTATTCGGGGATTACGACTTAGATGGTCATCTAGATTTATTTATCTCAAATGGCATTATTCGACGCCCTAACAACCTGGACTACATTAAATTTATCTCTAATCAAGAAATCCACAAGCAAATTAATGACAGTCGTTTGGTGGATCAATCGGCCATAGAAATGATGCCTTCTGGGGCTGCTGTAAATTTCTTTTATCAGGGCCAAGAAGGGATAAAATTCAAAGATGTCAGTGCCCTGTGGGGCAGTACCAAGCTGAGCCTCTCTGGAGCTGCGGTGGTAGGAGATTTAGACCGTGATGGAGATTTGGATTTAGTCACCAACAACACTGGAGCCACTGTGGGCTTATACGTTAATCAAAGTATTTCCTTAGACTCTGGTTCCGGCACTAATACCGGGCTTAGTGTATCCTTAGAGTATACGCAGGGAAATCACTACGGTATCGGTACCAAAGCCTATTTATACACCACACAGGGGATGCAATACAGAGAGCTCTACAGCGTACGAGGCTTCCAGTCCTGTTCGGAGCCCTTACTTCATTTTGCCTTACCTAAAAATCAAAGCATTACCGGTTTAGAATTGATTTGGCCTAATGGACAAAGGCAGTGGATCAGTGAAGGCTTATCTCCAGGATTCAGGTCCATAAAATACAGCAAAGACTCCCCCTTGAATGAAAGCCAAAAACAGCCTCTTGAGCGCACAAAATTACTTGAGCAAAACAAAGCCGCTCAAGGGCCAAAATTCAGATTTATTAAACAACCCGGGGCCTTAGGCCTGGATTTCACCCATCGAGAAGATGATTTCACTGATTTCAACGCCCAAAAACTTGCCCCTTACCAAGTCTCGGATTTTGGGCCGGCATACTTGAGTTATGATTTTAATCAAGATGGCCGCAAAGATGTCTTGATCAGTGGGGGTAAAAATCAAGCGACCCGATTGTTTTTGGCCAAGGAAAGGGGATTTGAACCCAGCCCAGGATTCGGACCAGCTTCAGATAGCCTTCAAGAATTTGTCGATGCGACCATATATCAGCTCAATGACCAACCTCAGCTTGTGATGGCCGCTGCGGGTAATTCTGTGCGGCCATCTGCCTCTGTTTTTGAAAATAAATCTTGGGCAGTGCGCACTCTTCAGCAGAGGGCACCAAATATCAATGCAGAAACTCTAGAAGGTACTCTAGCCAATACACATGTCGTGCGGAGCCACGGAGACTTGCTCTTTATCGGCAACTTTTCAGCGCCTCAGGATTTTGGGGGCCATGTCCCCTCCTACATCTTCCGTGGCGACAAAAAAATAGAGACTTTCGAAAATTTAGGGATGGTTACCGATGCCCTTTGGCTAGATTTTAACCAAGATTCGCTCATGGATTTGGTGGTCATCGGACACTGGATGAACCCCAAGCTTTTTATTCAAACAGCAAATGGATTTAAGGAAAATACCGATGCCTTTCCTCAGTTAAATGGACTTTGGCAAAGCCTTGTCGCCCATGATATCGATCAAGATGGAGACCTAGACATACTCGTGGGTAATTGGGGGCTAAACAGCAAGTTTAAGGCCTCAAAAAACCACCCGATGAAGTTATGGTACCATGATTTTGATGATAATGGCGCGAGCGAAACTTTACTGACCACCTATCATCAGGGCAAAGATTATCCCCTATTGGGTCTGGATGACTTAGCAGCTCAAATGGTAGTTCTGCGTAAACATTACACAGAGTACAAAGCCTTTGCCGATCAACCCATAACTGAAATTCGGGGTATTGATTTAAACCAAGCCCAGGTATTACAGGTAGACGAGTTGGCCAGCGGCTATTTTGAATTTAACAACGGAACATACCGTTTTGTGCCCTTTGACGAGCAGCTGCAGCAAAGTCCCATAAATACTTTTTTGGTGGCTGATTTTGATGGCGATAATCATTCAGAAATCCTCGTCGGAGGAAATTATTTCGGGGTAATTCCTTTTCACGGGCGCTTTGATTCCTTTTCGGGGGGGCTTATTGACCACACAGGAAAAGTCCATGCCACAGCTGATTTAGGACTCGACTTTTGGAATAAATCGGTGCGCCACCTAGACAACATTTTAATAAACAACCAATCCTATCTAATTGTAATTTATAACAATGAAACCACTGAAATCTACCGTATTGAATTTTAAACAATTAAGTTTAATTACTGCCATTTTTACTCTGGTGAGTTGTGCTCCTGACAAACCCATTGTCTTGGGATCGTCTGATTTCCAGAACAGTGTAGACAAGGTCACCAGCATAATGGTACACGACATTTTTTCTCCGCCAGTGGCCAGTCGCATCTATGCCTATCCTAATATTGCAGCCTATGAAATTTTAGCGCAATCAGATCCAAAGATGAGTTCGCTGACTCAATCCATAAAACATCTAAAACCCATACCACAGGCCAAAGACAGCACGCTTAATCTTGAGCTCGCGGCATTAATTGCCCATATGGAACTGAGCAAATCTCTCGTGTTTTCTGAAGAGCAAATGCAGCAATATCAAGACAGCCTGTACGGCATTTGGTCAAAACAAAACAAGGCCGAATTCACCAAGGCCAAAGATTATGGATTAACTGTAGCAGGGCACATAAAACTATGGATGAACGGGGATCAGTACAATCAGACCCGTACCATGCCAAAGTTTACGGTAATTACGGAGGATCCCTCACGCTGGCAACCTACTCCTCCGGCCTATATGGATGGAATTGAGCCGCATTGGAATAAAATTAGACCCTTTATCCTGGATTCAGCAAGTCAATTTAAACCCATCCCCCCACCTGCCTTTTCTCTAGAAAAAAACAGTGCCTTTTACCGTGAGCTTATGGAAGTTTATGACACGAGTAAGCGCATTGAAGCCGAAGGGGATAGCTCAGATGAAATTCAGATGGCCCAGTTTTGGGATTGTAACCCCTATGTCTCAGTAACGCGAGGGCATCTTATGTTTGCCACCAAAAAAATCACACCGGGGGCGCATTGGATCGGCATCACCAAAATCGCTTGTAACCAAACAGGGCTAGACTTTAAGCAAACCATTTCTGCTTACACCCATACCTCGATGGCCATATTTGACGCCTTTATCAGCTGTTGGGACGAAAAATACCGCAGTAATCTCATACGGCCAGAGACGCTCATAAATCAGTATGTGGATGAGAATTGGAAACCCGTTTTGCAAACGCCACCTTTCCCAGAATACACTTCGGGACATTCAGTAGTCTCTGGTGCTGCATCCACAGTTTTGACCAAAATCTTTGGGCCAGAATTTGCCTTTGACGATGATACAGAAGTACCTTATGGATTGCCCATCCGTTCATTTAAATCTTTTGAACTGGCCGCAAAAGAAGCAGCTCTTTCGAGAATGTACGGCGGAATCCACTATCGCGCCGCTATTGAGGTCGGATTAGACCAAGGGATATCTGTGGGCAATCTCGTGGTTCAATCGCTTTTTTCAGAGTAGCATTAAAGTAGCAATAAATAAAATCACCCCTATGATTAAAACTAAAAAACAAAAGTTCATTTATCTCGGTCTTATTGCCATCGCCCTTATTTTATTGAGCTATCTTTTTGTTTTTCCTTATCATTACAAGGTCAGTTTTAACACTAAACAACCTCCAGGGGTAGTTTTTAGTCATTTACGGGCTTGGCCGGAATTTAGCTTTCGCGATTCCGTAGCGGTGGTGAATGAAGATTTTGCCTTTTATCATGAGCTCATTCAAAATGTACAAGGCCCTGATGGGGTACTTACAGTGCATTGGTCGATTACCCGGGAAACAGACAGCATAACCCGTGTCCAGGGGCGATTTTCGGCCAGCGAAGAGGCCTTGAGTCAAAAATTGCGATTACTTTTTGGTCAAAGTTATGTCCCTCACACCAGTATTGGACTAACCCAATCCCTGGCTGAAGGACTGATCGAAAAAAGCAAAAACTTTAAGGTTCATAGTATCAGTGATACCGTTACAGAGCCAGTTTTCTGTGCTTATATTCCTGTGAAAACCAAGGAAGCCACAAAGGCACAGGGCATGCTGCGCCAAATCAGCAGAGTTATGACCTATATCAAGGAAAATGACATTGAGTTAAAAGGAGATCCGTTTATTAGCGTGACTCACTGGGACCCGATAACCCAAGATTTAAATTTTGATTTTTGTTTTCCTATTGATTCAGTGTCTGCGAGACCTGAAGATCCCGAAGTGCGTTTTAAAACCCTAAAATCAGAGCGTTACCTCAAAGCCATTTTTAATGGCAATTATCGGATTTCACAACAAGGTTGGTATAGTCTTTTTGATTACGCCCAGCGCAACAACATCGCTTTAGGCTCAGAAATTATTGAGATTTACCGCAATGACCCCCATGAAGGTGGGGATAGCATGCAGTGGGTGGCCGAACTCTTGATCCCGATTTTGGATTAATCCTACATTACTCACAGGGGCCCTAAACAGGCGTCGAAAACGATTTCGGCACTCATTCCGTTATATCCCGTGACGAAACCTCAAGTTTTTGATATTTTTTGTGCATCTTGAATAGGTCATTGGGATGAACCAGGCAAGGCTTATGGAGTTCCCCTCCACATTGAAAATCAGACCATGACCAAACGACCAAACTAAAGACCATGACCAAAAAACCTAAACTTTCGTTCTGGGACATCTGGAATATGAATGTCGGATTCTTAGGAATTCAATTCAGCTTTGGATTGCAACAAACTGCAATCAATCCCATTTTTTCATTTTTAGGAGCGCTGCCCGAGGAACTGCCTATTTTAAATCTAGCCGGACCCGTTACTGGGCTATTGGTACAACCCATAATTGGCGCGCTTTCGGACAAAACTTGGTCTCCAAAATGGGGGCGACGCAAACCCTACTTCCTCATTGGTGCCCTGATCGGTAGTCTTTGTCTTTTTGCCTTTCCTTACAGCCCCAGTCTATGGTTTGCTGTAGGATTGCTTTGGATTCTCGATGTGGGGAACAATATGGCCATGGAACCCTACCGCGCCTTTGTGGGCGATAAGTTACCCGAAAAGCAGCTGAGCTTGGGTTATCAAATGCAGAGTCTTTTTGTCGGGGCGGGTATCGTACTGGCTAATGCGTCAATTTTTATTTTTCAGGATTGGTTTGCCGATCCAGCAGCAGGCACTAGCGATGGAATCCCGACTTGGCTTTATTACTCATTTTTCCTCGGGGCTATTCTCTCGGTGGTCACCATACTGTGGTCGGTTTTAAAAACACCCGAAATCCCTCCTTCTGAGCAGGAACTAAAAGCAATAGAAGCCGAACGCAGAGAACCATTTTTTAAACGCCTACAAACCCCTTTTAACGAAATCGTAGCGGCAGTAAAACTCATGCCAAAATTTATGTGGCAACTCTCTGGGGTCTATCTTTTTCAATGGTATGCACTTTTTATTTACTGGCAATACATAGCGCCATTATTTCAAGAATCTATGGGATATGACGGAGCACAAGCTCTAGGCCAAGCCGCTAAAATGAGTACAACCTATAACATTACCACTATGCTTGTGGCCTTATTACTGGTTCCTATAACTATGCGCTTTGGTGGAAAGAAAACCTATGCTGGGAGTTTGTTCGGTACAGGTGCTGCGCTCTTGGCCATTCCATTTATTACCGACCCTGTAATGGTACTTTTCCCGATGATATTATTCGGTATCGGATGGGCGGCTATGATGGGGATACCCTACAGCATGGTGTCAAAAATTGTCCCACAAGACCGGCGCGGTGTTTATATGGGTATTTTAAACATGATGATTGTCATTCCTATGGGTATAGAGACCTTAACCTTCGGTCCTATCATGAAAAATCTATTGGGTGGAAGTGCCACAAACGCCATCCTTTTTGGGGGTGTTTTCTTTATTATTGCCGCCGTTTTGGCCCTGAGGCTAAAGCCTAGAGCGAGCCGATAAATTAAATTATTTCATTTGATGAATGCACTATCAGAAAATGCAGGTGGGACTGGTCCTGCGACAGATTTGATCTGTATTGGAGAGACCTTAATTGATTTTATCGGTACACAGGTCGAAATGCCCATAAATGAAACAAAAGATTATCACAGATACCTCGGAGGTTCGCCGACTAATGTCGCCATGAATATGGCCAGACTCGGCATGAATGTCGCCATGATTTCAAGCATTGGTGACGATGGTTTTGGTGATTATATGCTAAACCGCCTTGAAGAGGCGGGAATCAACACCCGCTATGTCTATCGCGCAGAGCAAATCCCTAGTACCGTAATTTTCATCAATAACACTGCGGGTACACCAGAATTTATTCCCTATCGAGGCGCCGACAAAGAGATTTACCCCACACAAATACCTGAATCATTGCTGAATTCAAGTAAAATTTACCATACCACTTGTTTTGCCTTAAGTTTGGAGCCAGCTCGGGAAACAATTCTCAGTACTGCCGAGCGCGCAGAAAAAGGGGTACAACTGAGTATTGACATTAACTACAGTGAAAAAATATGGCCGGATCGCGCCCAAGCCATGGAAGCCATAGCGCGCTACTGCAAACACGGCCCTTTGGTAAAAATTAGTCAGGATGATGTCGATCGACTTTTGGGTCCAGGCCTGAGCCACACGGAAGTTTTCACCTACCTGCATGGTTTAGGGGCAAAAACAATTTGTTTTACCTTGGGCAAAGATGGGGCAAAACTCAGTGTTCAAGGTCAAGACGTGATACAACTCTCTGCCTTAAAAGTGGAAAAAATCATGGACGCAACAGGCGCCGGTGATGCTTTTTGGAGTGGGTTTTTATATGGACACATCAAAGGACAAACCCCTGAAAAGTGTCTTTCTTCGGCCCTTAAAATGGCGGCCATTAAGCTTCAAAATGTCGGGCGTATTCCTGATTATGCCGACGTGATTTCAGATATTTTAAATGATTAACTTTATACGCTAACCCACAAATAACAACTCATGACCATAATTTCATTTATAGCCTTTACAGCGCTGGTTGCCATCATTGCTTATCTCGCTTCTAGAAAAACAGATGAAAAAAGTGCCGACGGATATTTTTTAGGAGGACGCAGCCTTACAGCAGGGGTCATTGCAGGATCGCTTCTTTTGACCAATCTTTCTACGGAGCAAATTGTAGGCCTCAATGGTTCGGCCTACGAAAGTGGTCTCTCTGTTATGGCTTGGGAAAGTCTCGCGGCGATTGCTATGGTGGTCACCGCTTTATTTTTACTCCCGCGTTATCTCAAAGGAGGGCTAACCACAGTTCCTCAATTTCTGGCTAATCGATTTGATACAACCACAAAGACCATTACCTCTGGATTATTTTTAACGGGTTATGTAGTGGTCCTTTTACCGGTCATCCTCTATTCAGGCTCAGTGGCTATTAGCGGCATGTTTGACATTCCAGAAGCCTTCGGTGTTTCTGACACTCAAGCGATTTACCTCTGTGTTTGGGGCATCGGCCTGGTGGGCTCCGTTTATGCCGTATTTGGGGGATTAAAAGCCGTGGCAGTTTCCGATACCATAAACGCCATAGGGCTTTTGATCGGTGGACTAATGATTCCTGTACTTGGTCTTATGGCTATAGGTGATGGCAGCATCCTAGACGGCCTAGCTGTTCTGGGTGCCGAACATCCAGAAAAATTAAAATCCATGGGGCAACGCACCGATCCCGTGCCTTTTTATACAATTTTCACTGGTATGATGCTGGTGCAGCTCTTTTATTGGGGGACCAATCAACAAATTATCCAGCGTGCTCTTGGGGCGAAAAACCTGGAGGAAGGACAGAAAGGTTTGCTTTTAGGCTCATTTATTAAAATCCTCGGCCCCGTCATTGTCGTGCTGCCTGGAATAATCGCCTATCATATGTTTCCAGACCTTCCGGCTGTAGATCAAGCCTACCCCGAACTGGTTTCTGCCGTACTGCCGCCTGCTTTACTCGGATTCTTTGCCGCAGTTATATTTGGCGCGATTCTCAGCTCATTTAACAGTGTGTTGAATAGCTCGGTGACCTTGTTTGGTATGGACATTTACAAACAACACATAAACCCCCAGGCCGATGAGGCGATGGTTGTAAAACGCGGTAAAACCTTTGGTGTTGCCCTGGCCATTGGAGCGATGATTATAGCGCCATTTATCGCCAACGCAGGGAGCCTTTTTGACTATTTACAGGAGATCAACGGTATTTATTCAATCCCCATCCTGACCATTATTGTGGTGGGCTACAGCACCAAACGAGTCCCGGCTATTGCCGCAAAAATTGGACTCCTTTCCGGATCACTGCTCTATATTTTAAGCCAATTTTTTCTCAAACCCCATTTTGTGGGTCAGGCGCTCGAGGCCGCTAAAGCTGAGGGCATAACTGATGCGGCGACCCTCGGGGTCATAGAATCTCAAGGCTATTTCGGCCTTCATTACCTCGATGTGATGGCAATTTTGTTTGTGATGAACGTCCTGATTATGCTCCTTATCGGAAAGCTTTATCCGCGCAAAGAAGCCTATGTTCAAGAGTATACTCAGCAAGTGGATATACAGCCTTGGCCCTATACCAAACCTGTAGGCGCCTTAATCGTTCTGCTTGTGGCCGCTATCTATTTTTATTTTAGATAAACGTAAGCCTATTCTGCCACCAGAATTAGAAGGAATCATTTAGCGGATATTGAGCAGGAGCCCCAGGTTAAAAGGGCGTTAAAAGAGCGTGTTTTTCAGCCAAGTCTTTAGGATGAAATTGTATCTTTAGAATCCTGAATCGGGGATGATTCGGTTTTTAAATTTTTAGTTATGTCTTATTACGACCCAAAAGATCTGCGCAAATTCGGCCGCATTACGGAATGGAGCGAGACCCTTGGAGAAAAATTTTTTGATTACTACAACAGTGTCTTTAAAGAAGGGGCGCTTACCCCCAGAGAAAAATCACTGATCGCTTTGGCTGTAGCCCATACCGAAATGTGTCCTTATTGTATTGATGCCTATACCAAAGATGGCCTAGAACGTGGGATTACCAAAGAAGAAATGATGGAGGCTGTTCATGTGGGTGCCGCCATAAAAAGTGGGGCGAGTTTAGTTCATGGAGTGATGATGATGAACAAAGTCAATAAATTGGATTCCTAAATCAGCATGGGTCAATTCAAATCCTTACAGTCTCTTCACAAAAGACAAAGTCCTTTGGCGCAAACCGAGCATCAGCTCAAAATTTTAGAAGACGGTATTTTTACTAGTGGTGAAGCCCCGCGATTTGGTGATAGAATACAGCAAACCTTGGGAGGCGCATTAAAAACCACACAATTGGACATTCTCCAGGTTAATTTGGGTTATATGTGCAATCAAGTATGTGCCCACTGTCATGTGGATGCTGGCCCTGACCGCAAGGAAATTATGACAAAACAGACCATGCAGCATTGCCTCGAGGTCATCGAGTCCAGTAGTGTCAAGACCTTAGACCTCACCGGGGGGGCGCCTGAAATGAATCCAAACTTTCGATGGTTTGTCACCCAGGCCAAGGCCAAAGGCGTTAAAGAAATTATCGTCCGCAGTAATCTCACCATCATTGTCGCGAATAAAAAATACCATGATTTGCCTGAGTTTTTTGCTCGGCACCAGGTCCATGTGGTCAGCAGTATGCCGCATTGGACCAAAGAAAAAACAGATCGTCAACGCGGCTCTGGGGTCTTTGAAGATTCCATAAAAGCCTTAAAAATGCTCAATGATGTGGGCTATGGCAACCCAGAAAGTAATCTTGTGCTCGATTTAGTATACAATCCTAGCGGCGCCTTTTTGCCGGGAGATCAAGACGACCTCTGTCAAGATTTTAAACGACGACTTGACGAGGGCTTCGGCATAAAATTTAACGGGCTATTCGCTCTAACTAACCTTCCTATTTCGAGGTTTTTGGATTATTTAATCGCCTCAGATAATTACGAAGACTATATGTGGACCTTGGTTGAGTCCTATAATCCAGCTGCGGCCCGCGCCGTGATGTGTCTCAACACCCTATCTGTTTCTTGGGAGGGTTATCTTTATGATTGTGACTTTAATCAAATGCTGGAAATGCCCATCAATCACAAAAGTCAGCATATCTCGGATTATGAGCCGGAGGTTATGGATGGGCGCTTAATTAAAGTCTCACAACACTGTTATGGCTGTACCGCAGGTGCAGGAAGCAGTTGTCAAGGTGCCGTGACATGAGCCGAATTTATTTTACAGTTAGCCTTTTATTTATTGCGCTTCACCTCTCGGGACAAAATCCCATTGATAAGGCCCTGGAACGATTTAACTCCGGTGATCTACCCTATGTCGATTCAGAAACAGCGGCCCTTTGGCAGCAAAAGGACAGTGTTGTTTTTTTAGACACCCGCAGTTATGAGGAATTTAGGGTCTCTCATTTACCCCAAGCTCAATTTATCGGCTACAAGGAATTTAAGCCCGAAAAAGCTAAAGACTTGAATCTTGACAAATCAAGCCCTATTGTTGTGTATTGCTCTATAGGCGTTAGATCAGAGCAAATTGGTCTAAAATTGAAAGCGCTTGGGTACAATAATATTTATAATCTCTACGGAGGAATTTTTCTTTGGTACAACCAGAATCGATCAATCGTTGATTCGACGCAAAAGCCGACTCGTGAGATTCACGGCTATGATAAAAACTGGGCAAACTACATAGAGGGTGGTAACCCTCGTTTTTAAAAATTTAAGACCGACACGGCCACGATGACACCCATGGAGCAGGATCTTAGCAATCACCTAATGATATTTTGTAAAAACCCCATTTTGGGCCAGTGTAAAACGCGTTTGGCAGCCAGCATAGGCCCAGGGAAAGCCCTTGAGGTTTACCGCTTTCTTTTGCAACACACCGCTAAAATAACGCGCCAAGTAATTACCCAGCGCACAGTTTACTACAGCCAATACATCACCAAAAACGATGTCTTTGAGCCGGAGTCCTTTTACAAAGCCCTGCAAGAGGGTGATGATCTAGGAGCGCGCATGGCAAACGCCTTCCAAAATTCTTTTGCAAAAGGGGCGCATAAATCAGTGATCATCGGCAGTGATCTTTACGACATAAGCCCTGAATTGATTCAACAGGCGTTCCAGGCCTTAGACACCCATCAGACCGTTATTGGTCCTGCCACCGATGGGGGGTACTACCTCATCGGAATGACCCAGTTCAAGGCTGAGTTATTTAAAGATAAAAACTGGGGAACTCCCTCGGTTTTCAGCGATACATTGAGTAATTTAAAGCCCGATATACCTTTTCTTCTGCCCGTGAAAAACGATATTGACACCCTAGAAGATTTGCATCCTGAGGAAGTATTTAAACCTTTGATCACATGAAACCAAAACTCATACAGCAAGTTCAGCAAGCACAATCCTTCCTGGAGGAACGCGGATTTATCAAACCAGAAATTGGTATTGTCTTGGGGACTGGCCTTGGCGAGCTGGTCGACGCAGTACACATAAAAAAAGAAGCACATTACACCACGATTCCTCATTTCCCCACAGCCACTGTGGAGTTTCATCAAGGCAAACTAATCTACGGAGAATTAGGGGGGAAAACGGTGGTGGTCATGCAAGGTAGATTTCATCTTTACGAGGGTTATACCCCCGAGGAAGTCACTTTTCCGGTGCGCGTAATGCATGCTCTAGGAATAAAGCGCCTACTGGTGAGCAATGCCTCAGGTGCCTTAAATTTAGATTTTAAAAAGGGAGAAATGATGCTGATTAACGATCATATCAATCTGCAGGGCAGTTCTCCTTTGGCCTTTAAGGGTGTTGATCAAATGGGAGATCGCTTTGTGGATCTCAACACCCCCTACGACCCAGAAATGTCTGCAGCGCTATTGTCCATTGCCAGTGAACTCCGCATTAAACTGCATCAAGGGGTCTATGTTGGAGTGCGTGGCCCAGAACTCGAGACTAAGGCTGAATATAGATATTTAAGGCTTATTGGCGCAGATGCTGTGGGTATGAGTACCGTACCTGAGATTATAGTAGCCAATCACCTTCGATTGCCGGTTGCCGCTGTATCTGTACTGACTGATGAATGTGATCCAGACAATTTGGCCCCAGTAGACATAAGTGACATAATTGCTAGCGCAAAAAAAGCAGAACCTCAAATGGTTGAATTATTTAAAATTTTAATTGAGCGTCTATCCCTATGAGTTATTTAGAAACCACAAAAGATGTATATAAACAAGCAGCCCAAACCCCTGATGTTGGTTTGTGCTGCACGACAAATCCCATTTGGGAATTACCTGGACTACGCATTCCTAAAATCATGCAAGAGATGAATTACGGCTGTGGTTCCACGGTTCATCCGCGAGATTTAAGCCGCAATCCCAAAATCCTTTATGTGGGCGTCGGTGGCGGCATGGAACTGCTACAATTTGCCTATTTCTCCAGAGAAAAAGACAATGTTATCGGGGTGGATGTGGTCGATGAAATGCTTGAGGCTTCAAGGGCAAATTTCAAAGAGGCAGAGGCCTTAAACCCTTGGTTCTCGTCGGATTTTGTATCCTTGCGCAAGGGCGATGCCCTAAATCTTCCACTCGAGGATGAAAGTGTCGATGTAGCCGCACAAAATTGCCTGTTTAATATCTTCAAAGATCAAGAACTTAAAAAAGCCGTAAGTGAAATGTACCGTGTTCTAAAACCTCATGGTAGACTGGTGATGAGCGATCCTACTTGCGAGCAAGAAATGAATGAAACACTCAGAGAGGACGAGCGACTACGCGCCTTGTGTTTGAGTGGTAGTTTACCCATTAATCAGTATGTCAAAGCCCTAACTGATGCGGGTTTTGGAACTATAGAAATTCGCGCCCGTAAGCCCTATCGCATACTGGCGCCAGGGCATTACCCAACAAAGGAGTTGATCTATATTGAATCGATTGAAGTCGCGGCTATAAAAGACCCCATGCCTGAAGATGGGCCATGTGTCTTTACTGGGAAAGCAGCTATTTATTACGGAGATCAAGACTATTTTGACGATAAAAAAGGCCATGTTTTGATGCCGAATCAACCCTTGGCCATATGTGATAAAACTGCCGGCGCTTTGGCGGCATTAAACAGGGACGATATTTTTATCAGCCCTTCAACTTTTCACTACGATGGTGGTGGGTGTTGCTGATCAAATCATGAAATTTATTTGGCTTTTTTTATGGATTAGTTTGGGGCTCAATGCCCAAGGTTTTGGCCCTTACAATGAGGATCATAAAATTGAGGCTGACTTTATTGTCAATCAAAGCCCTCCGCCAGATCATGATACTTGGGACACTCTTTTAAATCGTCATGTGAGCCCAGATGGGGTGGTGAATTATCAGGGGTTTACCCAGGACCTTAAAATCCTGGAGGGCTACATTGATTCTCTCGCGCAGTACGCACAGAGCATAAGCACTGGTTCAAAGCAGGAGCAACTTGCCTTTTGGATTAATGCCTACAACGCCTGTACAGTAAAGCTTATTTGTGACAACTTACCCCTAAACAGTATTAAAGACATCAAGCGCCCATGGAAGCAAACGGTCTTAAAAGGCAAATTCAAGAGCTGGACTTTGGATGAAATCGAACATTCGATCCTTCGAAACTACAACGAGCCACGCATTCATTTTGCCATAAATTGCGCCTCCAAATCCTGTCCAATTTTAGCCAATCAGGCCTACAGTGCTCAAACAATTGATGCCCAGCTCAATCTGGCAGCAAAACGGTTTTTAAACGACACATCAAAAAATCAATACACTGCTGAACGAATTTTTCTGTCCCGCATTTTTCTTTGGTTCAAAAAAGATTTCGGGGATACTGAGCAACTCATTGCACTAATTAATAATGCTACGGGCCAAAATATACCCAGTAATATTGCCATAAGTTATTTGTCTTACGATTGGTCTCTAAATAATTAATCGCCTTGACCCAGAGCAAAAAGCCAAATCTATCTGTAATTATCCCTACGCTTAATGAGGATAAAAATATTGCTCAGGTCCTTACAGCACTCATAAAAAGTGCTGCCCAGGCCGACCAAATAGAGCTGATTGTTGTCGATGGTCAAAGTAAAGACCAGACACAAAGCAAAATCAGACAATGGCAAAAAAATCATCCAGAGCAAAGACTCATCTTATTGGAGAGTCTTCCCGGCCGCGGGCGACAAATGAATATGGGGGCCCAAAATGCCCAGGCAGATATACTATATTTTATTCACGCAGACACCTTGCCCCCAGTGCATTACGATGAACACATCACAAGACGAATGGACGCCCATCACAAAGCAGGATGTTTTCGCATGAGCTTTGACTCTAATCACTGGTGGATGAAACTCGCTGGTTGGGGCACCCGATTTAATTGGAAATTTTGTCGTGGGGGGGATCAAAGTCTTTTTGTCGACAAATCCCTGTTTTTTGCGGTAGGTCAGTACGCCCCTGAATACATTATTTGCGAGGATTTACATCTTATTGACCGCCTATATGCCCATACTCGATTCAGCGTTCTTCCGCAAAAAGTAAGAAGCTCAGCGCGCAAATATCGCCAGAGAGGGCTTTGGCAGTTACAATGGCACTTTTGGGTTATACAACATAAATATCGTCAGGGGCATTCTCCTGAGACCCTTTGGGCCTATTACCAAACCCACATCGGGGCGAATCCTTTAAAAAAAGAGTAATTTAGCGTTTTAGTACCTCGCTTATGAAAACCCCCAGTATTTTTAAATGGACCCTTAAATATGGGCTAATGTCCGCCTTGGCCGGAATATTGTGCTGCGTGGCGCCCGCTGTTTTGTTTATGCTCGGACTCATGGGTGGTGTTGTGGCCATTTCTTTTGCCGACTTTTTCTATCAAGAGGATGGATCCCTTGGCACCGGAGCTATAGTGCTGCGTGTGGTGGCAGTTTTAATCGGTGCTTTTGGCGTTTATAAATACAAGACCACACAAGATCAATGTTCTATTGACCCAAAGCGCAAGCAGCTGAATTTAATCCTGGTAAGTGCCTTGATCCTTATCCTAGGAATTCTACTTTTTATCGGACTGGAAGAATTTTCATCTTGGTATTTTGACACCTATATTGTCCCCCAGCAACAACTCGAATTAGAGGCCAAATAACCAACTGCATTGGGCACAAAAATTACCGTAATCATTCCCGCCATTAATGAGGCTGAAGCGATTGGACTGGTCCTCAGCGACATCCCTAAGACAGCATCACAGATCATTGTCGTAGACAATGGCTCAAAAGACAATACGGTAAGTGTCGCGCGCAAGCACGGCGCCCTTGTTTTACACGAACCCCGACGCGGTTATGGCTATGCCTGCATGCATGCGCTGGAATATATTCAAGAACGAGCGCAAAACAATCCCGAACTGACTCCTGAGATTATTGTGTTTTTGGATGGCGACTACAGTGATTTTCCTCAGTACTTGGACACCCTGGTTGACCCCATCAATAACCAAGGCATGGATCTTGTTTTAGGGGCACGAGCTCCTGAACTCATGGAGCCCGGAGCGATGACCCTACCTCAGCGTTTTGGCAATGGCCTCGCGACCTGGTTGATGCGTCATTTATTTGGTGCACGCTACTCAGACCTGGGGCCCTTTAGGGCAATCCGCTATGATAAACTCATGGCTATGAAGATGTCCGATATGACTTATGGCTGGACCATAGAAATGCAGCTCAAAGCCTTGAGCATGAATCTGAATTACACCGAAATTAAGGTCCCTTATAGAAATCGCATCGGCGTATCCAAAGTCTCAGGGACTGTAAAAGGTGTTATCTTTGCCGGAGTGAAAATTATTGGTTGGATAGCCAAACACGCCTTTTTCAAATGATCCTGGAGCTGCTTATTGTCTTTATTTATACCGCATGCCTATTCACCTTATTGCTTTTTGCGCTAACTCAGGTCGTCCTTTTTCATCGGTTTAAGAGTTCGAGAAAAGTTTGGATGAAAAACCAGCTACCCCCAAATCAAATCACCGATGAATTGCCCTTAGTTACCATTCAGCTGCCCGTTTTCAATGAACAAAATGTAATTGTGGCCCTACTCCAGCATGTGGCGGCTATAGATTATCCCAAAGAACGAATTGAGATCCAAGTTTTAGATGATTCAACCGATGAAACTACGGCCACAATAAGGGCTTTAGTTGAGGAGTTAACCCTTAAAGGCATTCCTATTAAACACTTACATCGATCCAATAGAATGGGCTTCAAAGCAGGTGCACTTAAAGCAGGGCTAGAGCAGGCCAAGGGTGAATTTATAGCCATATTTGACGCTGACTTCCTACCGCAAAAGGACTGGCTGCTGCGTAGTATGCCTTATTTTAATGATCCCAAAATTGGGGTAGTGCAAACGCGCTGGGGGCATATCAATCGCAGCGAATCCATATTGACCAAAGTACAGGCCTTTGCCTTGGATCTGCATTTTAGTCTAGAACAAATGGGCCGACAAGCCAGTGGGGTTTTTATGAATTTTAACGGCACTGCCGGTATTTGGCGCAAATCTTGTATCGAAGATGCTGGCAATTGGTCAGGAACCACCTTAACTGAAGATTTGGACCTCAGCTACCGCGCTCAACTTAAGGGATGGAGGATTGTTTATCGACCAGAAATCATTACCCCTGCAGAACTCCCCGAGTCGGTTCAGGCGGCGCGGAGTCAACAGTTCAGATGGAACAAGGGTGGGGCACAAAATTTTAGGCAACTTTGGCGCCATTTATGGCGTCATGAGCGCTTGGGAATAAAAGAAAAGATCTTTGGTACCGCCCATCTGTTTAGCAGCTCATTATTTTTTCTGGTACTGCTGCTCATAGTGCTCAGTTTACCCATGCTTTGGATTAAAAACAGTCACCCGGATTGGGCCTGGATTTTTTATTTATTCCAGGCCTTTGGGCTTACGACCGTGCTGCTGGCCTGGGCCTACACTGGGGCTTATAAAATGATCAACACCCAAAGAGAACTTTCATGGTTGCGTGCTTTGTTGGATTTTGTCGTCTTTTTCACTCTAGCCATAGGCCTTTCGGCCAATAATGCCATTGCCGTGATCCAGGCTTACTTTGGCGTCAAAACTCCTTTTGTTAGAACCCCTAAATCTAATCCAAGGGCCACCAAAACTACAGAGGACCTGGAAACAAAACTCAGACTTAAACCCACCAACTATTATTCCTCTGGCGGTCAATTGTTTCCTGCAATTTTGGAGTTAACCCTAATGATTTATGCGATTTTTGGCCTCATTCTAGCCACCAAAATGGGCCCTGAGGGCGATTATGGTTTGGCACCGTTTCATATGCTGTGTGTCTTGGGTTTCGGATATTTATTTATTAAAAGTATTTTTACCCGGTCCAAGATTTGACCCCATAATGATGGTAAAAATCCGATACATATTGTTCTTGTTGTGGGTATTGACTCAGGGGGTTCAGGCACAGTCTAGCTCTGAGTCCGAACAGTGGCTACCTCCTTACTTTCAGCAATTTGAGCTGCGTCAGGACAATGATTTTTTGCATTTCACGGACCGATATTATTCCACAGGAAGCTTTTTGGGACTCCATCGATGGCTGCCCTTGAACTCAGAGCAGCTGGTCCAAAAGCAGACCCGTCAATACAGTTTAGTACTCTATCAAGAGATCTTTACCCCGACAGACTTATTGACCGATAAAATTAAATTTCTTGATCGACCCTACGCCGGTTTTATCGGCCTGAATAATGGCCTAACCCTAACTCAGGGATTTCACCTGAATCGCTATAATTTTGTCTTGGGTATCGCTGGGCCCTGGTCGGGTTCGGAAACGGTTCAAAGCGCTTTTCACAACTCGGCCACCGTCGATTCAAAAATTGCGACTTGGCTCTCACAAATTGACAATAGCTTTCATTTCAATGCCTATTATGAGTATGTGCGTGAATGGCAATGGCAACCTAAACCATTTGCCGTATACTTTGCCCTTAATCCCAAAGCTGCTTTAGGCACCAAAGACACCTACATAGAACAGGATGCCGTGTTTTACTTTGGCCGCCGATCGCCTTTACAAAAAACTCTGGCCTACGGACAGCTCCTGGGGCAAGACACAGAATTGTTTTTCTCAACGCGCTTTGGCTATCGCTATGTGGTACACGACGCCATGCTTCAAGGAAATTGGCTCGGTGATGACTCCGTATTTACGGTCCCTCCCTATCGGATGATGTACTTTTTTAATGTGGGCTTTTTTTGGCGCTACAAACGCAACGATGTCTATCTCAAATATCATTACGAGTCCGCACGTAATCGATCAGCTGAGCCCCATCTCTACGTTTCCTTATCCTACAGCAGGAGGTATTGACACTCTAAAAATCAATACGCACCTCTAGGGTCTGCTCACCACGCTCAATGGTCGCATCGGTAGAATCGCCCTGTTTGAACACAGAAAGCGCGCGCATATAACTCATCATGTCGGTTACTGTACTATCCCCAAGACGCACGACAACATCTCCTTTTAATAGTCCTGCCTTTTGTGCTGGTTTATCTTCACTAACCCCATCAATACGCATTCCAGTCCCGGTGTAGAGATAATCTGGAACCACGCCCAGACCTACCTTAAAACGCGGAGTTTCTTCACTTTCATTTTTGGTCTTGCGAAAACTCAATTTGGCATCATCATCTATATCGCTGACAATGGCATAAATATATTGACCGATGGTCTCAAGACCAGGGTAATTAATCTTATCGGCATCATCTGAAGGCTTGTGATAATCCTCATGTTGACCGGTAAAAAAGTGAAGAACAGGTAAATCCATGAGGTAAAAAGAGGTGTGATCCGAGGGCCCCACGCCACTCTCATGCTCTGCTATATTTAATCCAAAGTCATTGTTGGCAAAAAGGATTTGCTTGAATTTTGGCGATGTGCCCACCCCGTGTACTGCCAGGGTATTTTCTTCATTCAAACGCCCGACCATATCCATATTGACCATAAAATTTACCTCGGCCAAATCGATGGTAGGATTTTTTACGAAGTAATTTGATCCTAACAAGCCTTTTTCTTCGCCAGAAAAACCAATAAATAAATAATTACTCTGTTTTTCGGGGGCGTCCTGCAAACGCTGGGCCAAATACAGGAGTAAAGAAACCCCACTGGCATTATCATCGGCACCATTGTGGATACTGGGAATAGTATCGCGATAAAGTGCTCCCTCGCCACCCCAGCCGAGATGGTCAAAATGCGCCCCGATGACCACAGTTTTTTCTGCGCCGCTGTCCAGGTAGCCAATGACATTTGTCCCTTGGGGTGCCCCTTGTTCTCCTGGAGCATCGACCTGCGTCTGCTCATGGGGATTTGAACTGGGTTTAAAGCTAAATTTCTGATAATAATCCTCGGTCCCCTTTGGCGTGAGTCCTAACTGCGCAAACCTTTGGGCCAAGTATTCGGCGGCCATTTGCTCTCCAGTAGTGCCCGTCTCGCGCCCCTGCAATTCATCTGCCGATAAATAGAAAAGGTCTGTTTTTAATTGGTCGATTGGAGTGAGGGTTGGGGCTCCACATGAGGCTAAAATCAGTGAGAAAAAAAGGACTTTAATTGTGCGCATATCTTTATTTTTGCACAAAAGTAATTCAAAAATGAGAAAACTAACCCTTGTCATGATGCTTTTGATTTTTGCCGCTTGTGGTCAAAAACAACAGAATCAAGAAACAAAAAGTGAGACCAGTGAATCTTCGACCGCGCAAAACCCTCTGATTTATCCGGAAGAGACCCATTTCAAATCCTTGCGTCAAGTCACTTTTGGCGGCGATAATGCTGAGGCCTATTGGAGTTTCGACGATCAGCAACTTCTGTTTCAATCCAATAATGCCGATTGGGGTGTAGGCTGTGATCAGATGTTTCTCATGAACGTGGATCAAGAGTTTTCAAGTACCCAACCACCGATGATTTCCACTGGAAAAGGACGAACAACCTGCGGATATTTCTTGCCGGATAACACCCACTTTGTTTATGCCTCTACCCACCTTGATAATGAAGCATGCCCAGAGGTACCCTTGAGAAAAAACGGAAATTATGTATGGCCCGTATACGACAGCTTCGACATCTTTGTCGCTGATCTACAAGGCAATATTACAGGACAACTCACTAATGAGCCAGGCTATGATGCTGAGGCTACAGTTTCTCCCAAAGGAGACAAAATTGTATTTACCTCAACCAGAAGTGGTGATTTAGAGCTATACACCATGGATATTGATGGTTCCAATGTAAAACAGATCACTGATGAGCTCGGTTATGACGGTGGTGCTTTTTTCTCTCCAGATGGCTCCCAAATTATTTTCCGTGCTTCGCGACCAAAAACCCCAGAGGCCATTGAAAAATACAAATCACTCTTAGCGGAAGGTCTGGTCGAGCCGACAGAAATGGAATTGTTCATCTGCAATGCTGATGGGTCTGATTTAAGACAGTTAACCCGATTAGGTAATGCTAACTGGAGTCCATTTTTTCACCCAAGTGGAGAAAAAATCTTATTCTCCAGTAATTTCGAGGCCGAGCGTGGTTTCCCTTTCAACCTTTACATGATTGATACCGATGGGAAAAATTTAACGCGCATCACCCACAGTGAAACCTTTGATGCCTTTCCAGTCTTTAGCAATGATGGCAAGTATTTAGTTTTCTCCTCAAATAGAAATAACGGAGGAACGCGCGATACAAACCTATTTATTGCCGAGTGGCAAGATTAATTCATTAGGCCATGACGGCCCTTCGCCTTAACCATACCGCACTACTTGCAGGCTCACTCATACTGCTGTGCTTTGGTTATTTTTTGATGGGCTATGAAATAAATCGAGACCAAACTGAGTTTCTTCTTCTGGTCTACGCGGCCATATGGGTAATGAGCTGGCCCTGGCTCCTTATTGATTTCACCTCTAGCGGCCAAAGTTTAACCCCCTGGAAGACGGATTTAATTGCGGGGATCATCCTTCGGGGCTTACTTGTTTTTTCTTGGCCCAACCTCTCACAAGATGTTTATCGATTTCTATGGGACGGCGCGTTATTTGCCCAAGGAATTTCTCCCTATGCCTATACCCCCAATGAACTCATAAATCAGCCAGAAATCATGGGAGGGGTCGTGGGCCAGGCTCAGGAGCTATACCAGGCCATGGGAGAACTCAGCGCAGGTAATTTTAGCAATTATCCCCCCATCAAACAACTGATCTTCGCGCTACCCCATTGGCTCGGCATCAAAGGCCTTTTGGGTCAAATATCCACCTTGAGGATCGTGATCATTCTGGCGGACCTTGGGGTGTTTTTCTTAGGCCGTCGTTTACTTTTAAATCGCGGCCTAAACCCCAAATACATCAATTGGTACTTTTTAAATCCATTGATAATTATAGAACTCACGGGCAATGTCCATTTCGAAGGCATCATGGCCGTGGCTATTTTAGCCAGTCTTGTTTTTTTAATCCATAAGAAGTACTTCTACTCCGGCATATTGTTAGGGATTGGTGTCGGGGTAAAACTCATTCCATTGTTATTTGCGCCATTGCTTGGGATCTTTATTCTCCATGAGTGTCTTGTCCCAAGAAAGGCCAAACCCCTAGTATGGTTTGTCATGGGGCTTACCGTGACCTTGGGACTGGTGTTTTTTCCCATGCTCAGCAAAGAGACCTTGGCTAACTATACAGCCACTACGGGCCTTTGGTTCACAAAGTTTGAATTTAACGCCAGTGTATACTACATACTACGCTGGCTGGGATTTCAGTGGAAAGGCTATAATATGATTGCCCAATTCGGGCCCCTACTCTCGATCGCCACCACCTTGGGCATACTGTATTTCAGCTATCGCGTTTGGACCCAAAAAAGCAACTTATATCAGGCCATGTTGGGGGCTATCTTGATTTTCTTATTGTTTTCAACTACAGTGCACCCTTGGTATTGGACCACAGTTTTAGTTTTGAGTATTTTGACCCAAAGCAGAATTGGTCTATTAGGCAGTGTGCTGATTTTCCTGAGCTATACCGCCTATGACAGCAATCCAGTTCAAGAGCACAGCCTGTGGTTAGGCATGGAATATCTCATCCTGTTTGGCTATATTCTTTGGGAAATAAAAAACCCAAAAGTCAAATCAGATCAGGTGGCAAAAACTTCCTGCTGATGATCAAAACTTTTAAACTCGATCAAAAAACCATTGGGATCTTTGACAAAAAAAGAGCGATGGGCACCGACACGACCCGTTAAAAATTCGGTAGCTGGGGTGTGCAGAAACTCTTCTTTTTGTAATCGATCGTGCAGGTCTTGCCATTGGTCCGCTGGCAGGACCACACCAAAATGAAAGGACGGCAATATGGTTTTCTCAAAACTGTAATTGGGATAATCAAATCGAAATGCACCGCATTTGGTATAGGTAATCTGATGACCAAATAAATTGATGTCGCACCATAAATTTGATTGACGCCCCACCGAGGCCCCAATAATTTCGGTAAAAAAACGACGCGTTGCCTCGAGATGGCGACAAGGTAAGGACAAATGAAATTGCGGATTCATGGCACAATCAATTAATCAGTGGACGTTAGTAAGTATCCATAGAAAATTAAGCCATTTTACTTTCAATCAGTAAAATGGCTTTTAAGAATTATGAACAGAATACGGTTGGTAACTCTGAGCTAAAAAAAATGGGATGACAAGGATTTAACTTCTAGTAGTCCTCGTCCTGATCCTCCTCGTCAGAGAGCTCCGGAGTATCAGTGCTTTCTTTTTCTTCATCGTCAAAATCGTCATTGTCATCCTCCTGAAAACTCTCCATGGTATCGGCGAGTCGTTTGCTGACCTTTACCAAATAAATGGTATCGTCAGTGCGCACCTCCACGGCCTCAATAATTTCGTTTTGAGCATTGCGAAAGGTAATGATGTCCTCGGGTTCGTAACCGTAAGGAAATTTATCGACTAAAAGATCGAGTATCTCTTTGTTGAGTTTCTTATAATCTACTATGACACGTCTCATAACTAATATTCTAACAAATAAGCAAAAATTAATGGCGCCACAATTGTGGCATCGCTTTCGATAATGTATTTCGGGGTATGAATATCGAGCTTACCCCAGGTAATTTTTTCGTTGGGTACGGCTCCGGAATAACTTCCATAACTTGTGGTAGAGTCACTGATTTGACAAAAGTAACTCCAGAAAGGGGTGTCGGTACGTTCCATATCTTGATAAAGCATGGGCACGACACAAATAGGAAAATCTCCTGCAATACCCCCACCTATTTGGAAAAACCCTATGCCATTTTCTGAGTTTGCCGTATACCAATCCGCCAAAAAGGTCATGTACTCGATACCTGATTTCATGGTCGAGGCCTTGAGCTCTCCTTTGAGGACGTAGCTGGCAAAAATATTACCCATGGTGCTGTCTTCCCATCCTGGCACAACCATGGGTAGGTTTTTTTCTGCCGCCGCGTACATCCAGGAATCTTTCAAATCGATTTCATAGTAGGGCTCAAGCGCTCCACTGAGCAATAATTGATACATGAATTCATGGGGGAAATAGCGTTCACCGCGCTCTTCTGCAGATTTCCAAATATCAAATATATGGCCCTGAAGTCTTCTAAAGGCTTCTTCCTCTGGGATACAGGTGTCAGTTACGCGATTCAAACCACGCTCTAAAAGGGCCCACTCTTGCTCTGGGGTTAAGTCGCGATAATTAGGCACACGCTCATAGTGTGAATGCGCCACGAGGTTCATGACGTCTTCCTCTAAATTAGCCCCAGTACAAGAAATAATCTGGACTTTGTCTTGTCGGATCATTTCGGCAAAAATCTTACCGAGTTCAGCCGTGCTCATGGCTCCGGCGAGTGAAACCAGCATCTTCGACCCTTGATTGAGTTGGGCCTCATAACCTTTGGCTGCATCGACTAGTGCCGCTGCATTAAAGTGCTTATAATACTTTTGAATAAATTCTGAAATGGGCTTGTTACTCATCTATATCGTTGTTAAATTTTGGCAATGATTTTTTCGATGTCTCGTTGAAATTGCTTTCGAAGCTATCCTCAGAATCAATACCGTCAAATTTATAAGATAACATCTTATAATAGAGTTTTGCGGCTAAAAAATCAGAGCTTTTTTCTTCTGCTCTCGGACACAATTCTACAATATCAAAACCTACTACATTACGCTGCTCGAAAACGCGACGCAAAAAGTCCAAGGTCTCATACCATAATAAACCTCCTGGTTCAGGTGTTCCTGTAGAGGGCATAATTGAAGGATCGAATGCATCGAGATCAAAGGTGATAAATACATTATCTGTTAACGCTTCTATGACGCTATCCATCCAATATTCCTCATTGACCATATCATGGGCAAACCAAGTTTTCTCTGTATCCATGACTGTAGTCTCAGTAACGTCCATACTGCGGATCCCTACTTGAATCAAATTTGTGGTTTGACTCGCCTCATAAACCGCACAGGCGTGATTACATTTCGAACCTTCATAAGAAGCGCGTAAATCAGCATGTGCATCGATATGCAACACTGTCAAGTCATCAAAACACTCGTTAAATGCGCGGATAGTCCCGATAGAAATACTGTGTTCCCCGCCAAAAATGGTCACAAATTTATTGCGCAGTATATATTCTTTTACTGTTTTGTGGACTTTGGCGACCACGGCCTCGGGACTGCTTTTTTCCTCAATGGCCTCTGTTAGATAAATCCCTTGTTTATAAACTTCACTATCGGTTTCGATATCGTAAAGCTCCATGTTTTCAGAAGCATTTAAAAAAGCCTCAGGCCCTTTGTCAGCCCCTTTTTGCCAGGTACTTGTTCCGTCATATGGCACCGGAATTAATACGATTTTACTGGTGTCAAGACTGCTGTAAGCCGCAGGAATACCTGCATAAGTTCTAGTGCTCATAACCTAAAATTGAAAGTAATTGTTCGCTTGTTTGTTGTGGAGTAAATACCGAAGTTTCAAGATTTCCTTCGGCGTCTTTTTGAATTAATACATGTTTTGGAGAGGGGATCAGACAGTGTTGTAATCCACCAAAACCGCCGATAGACTCTTGATAAGCTCCCGTATTGAAAAAGCCTATATATAAAGGCTTATCCTTTTTAAACTTGGGTAAATAAATAGCGTTTACGTGCTGTTCACTATTGTAATAATCATCGCTATCACAAGTAAGCCCTCCGAGTAAAACCCTTTCGTATTCATCATACCAGCGATTGACAGCCAGCATAATAAATCGCTTATTAATGGCCCATGTATCGGGTAAGGTTGTAATGAACGATGAGTTTATCATATTCCATTTTTCCCGGTCATTTTGCTGCTTTTGGTGCAAAATCTCATAGATGGCACCACCGCTTTCTCCTACCGTAAAACTGCCAAACTCGGTAAATATATGAGGCACAGGAACTCCCTCATTGATACAGGCTATATTGATTTGATTGATGATTTCATCGACCATATAATTATAGTCGTAATCAAAAGCCAAAGAATTTTTTATCGGGAACCCTCCCCCGATATTCAGGCTATCCAAGGTAGGACAAACCTTTTTGAGTTTTGTATAAACCTTGAGGCATTTGATGAGCTCATTCCAATAATAGGCATTGTCTTTGATCCCCGTATTGATGAAAAAGTGCAACATTTTGAGCTCGACCTTATCATTGTTTTTGATTTGATCTTCGTAGAAAGGGACGATATTCTTGTATCCAATACCCAATCGTGAAGTGTAAAACTCAAATTTTGGTTCTTCTTCGGAAGCAATGCGGATTCCGATTTTAAAATCACGCTCAATAGCATCGCCCAGCAAGGCCAATTCTTCGTAATTATCGATGATTGGAAAACAATTCTCGTGACCCGAATTGATGAGTCGCGCAATATTTTCGATGTATTCCTCGCGCTTAAAACCATTACAGATCACATAGGTGTCTTTGGTTATTTTTCCTTCCTTCTTAAGGTTCTCAACAATATTGATGTCATAGGCAGAAGATGTCTCGATATGGACATCATTGTTTAAGGCCTCGACCAAAACATGTTTAAAATGAGAACTTTTGGTGCAGTAGCTGTAATTATAAGAGGCCCTATAATCGTGTTTTTTAATAGCATGCGCAAACCAAGACTTGGCTTTTTGAATGTTTTCTGAAATCTTTGGGAGATAGGTGAATTTAAGTGGTGCACCATAAGTCTCAACCAAATTCATCAAATCAATATCGTGAAAGCGCAGTTGGTCACCCTCAAGGGTAAATTCCTCCTGAGGAAATTCATAAGTTTGATCGATTAGATCAATGTATTTTGTATTCATTTTTTTGTTGCCTTACCAGTTGTGTGGTGTTATAAATAATTGATTCTATGAGTTTTATTCAAGAATACTCATACAATTATTGGCAACAAGGCCCAGATCTTTTTTCTCAAAAGTTGGGAATTGCGCGGAGTTATAAAAACGGAAGCTAGCTTTAAATTTCGGTCGCTTACCTGGTAAGCAGTTTTTGAATATGACTTCCTAATTTTCAAAAACCCGAAGTTAGAAACTTGGTACACTCGTTCAGCTAAAAACTGGACAAATGTAAATTATTTTTTGAAAAACAAGCCCAGATATAAAAAAAAATGCCGGGCTTTATTTTTTATTTAAAGCATTGAAAATAAGCTGATTTCATCCTCAGTGAGGTGACGATATCGTCCGCGTGGGAGATCTTTTTTTGTGAGGTGTGCCAGGGCAACACAATCGACACGAACCACTTGATAGCCCAAATGCTCAAAGAGTTCACGAATAATACTGCTGCCCATGTTTTTAATTTTTAGACCGACCTCTTTTTTAGCCGCGTTGACCACATAACTGATTTCTTCCACCACTATGTTTTTTCCCTCAATACTCAGACCTTCTCTTATTTTATTCAGGTCCTCGTTTTTTAGGTTTTTGTCGAGCTCCACATGAAATAGACGTGGCAGCCCTTTTTTGTGCAGTTTCTGCATCAAGCGGTCATCATTGGTAAATAAAAACAAGCCGGTGGCATTGCGGCCAAGTCGCCCTACTGGCGCTACTCTGGCTTTTGTGGCATTGGCGATCAAATCCATCACCGTTAAACCTTTAGATTCACTAGTGGTCGAGGCCACTGCCTTTGGCTTATTCAGCAAAACATAAGCCGGTGGGTCCTGTTGTAGACGGCGCCCATCAAACTTCACTTCATCTCCTGGTTTAACTAAATATCCCATGGTATTGACCACCTTGTTGTTTACCGTAACCAATCCAGAGGCGATGTAAGTATCCGCTTCTCGGCGAGAGCATACGCCACTATTGGCAATGAATTTATTAAGTCGCGTTCCATCGCGCTTGGGCTCATCAATCTTTGGGGAGGTCCTTTTGGCGGACTTAGCCGATGATCCTTGGGGCCTTCTATTTTTTTGAACAGGGCGATCTTCTGAGGCTTTACGAGATGGGGACTGCCCCTTAGGCGAATCCGCTTTTTTCTTGACCATTATGGGTAAGTTGAATTAAAGGGCAAAGGTAATCAATAAAAATCGTCAAAATAACGGGGGCTGCAGAGTTTATTTGGGCCACAAATAGACCAATTAGAACAATCTCAATGCATTATACCCATCCGTGGATCAAACGTCCTGGGTTCAGCAAAACAATACTCAAGACGCCAATGATAATCCCCAACCTCAACAAGGCGTGTAATACCAGATAATCACGACGCTCATGGGCACGCCAAAGCAAAACTGCCCCATAAGGAAGCACGAGCATGGTTGCAAAAAAATAGTACTGCATGACAAAGATCTCATAGTCCAAAATCAAGATCAGTGATGGGAGATAAGTCAAGGCAATTAAAGCGATTCCAACAATTTTTGTCGCTTTAACCCCATAGACTACCGGAATTGTTTTATAGCCCAGCACCAAATCACCGGTAAGATTTTCTAGATCCTTAAGCAATTCGCGTGAGGCCAAAAGCAACAATAAAAAACAGGCGTGCACCACAATAATCGACGAAAATGATCGATAATAAACCACCAAAACAAAAAGAGGCATAACCGAAAGCAAGGCCGAGGTTAAATTGCCGATAAAAATCATTTTTTTCAAGCGATGAGAGTAATACCACATCAAGAATATAAAGCCAGAAAAAAATAAGGCAGCTTGAAAAGAAACAGCACTCGCGGTTAAAACAGCGGCAAAATTTAAAATGAAATAACCCGAGAGTTTGGTTTGCTGCCGCAGCATTTGATCGAGTTTGCTGCGCCGGGGACGATTGATTAAATCCTTTTCTTGATCGTAAAAATTATTAATGATATAACCCGCCGCGATGGACAAAGCCGAGGCCATGATCAGTGACCACAGGTCCCAGGATAAAAACAACTTTATCAAAGGGGTCTGGGGCGCTAAAATAAAGGCCGCCGTGAGCCATTGGGCTAAAATCATAAGGACAATAGCATAGCCGCGAACCACAGAAAAAAGGCTCAAAAGCTTCAGTAAAATTATTTTTTGAGGGCGTGTAAGCATGAGCCCGAAATTTGTTGGCTAAAATTGATAGACCACCTCAAGTTTGTGGTCACCCAGAACGGCCTTAGCCTGCTCTAAATCTTGGGTAAACCCGAGCATATACCCGCCTCCACCAGACCCGCAAAGCTTTAGATAGTAGGCATTGGTCTCTAATCCACGTTGCCACAATTCGTGAAACTGCTTTGGAATCATAGGCTGAAAGTGATCTAAAACCACTTTTGACAAGCGTTTAATATTGCCAAAAAGCGATCCTACATCTCCCTTGAGAAAATCTTCCACGCAACGATCGGTATAAGTCACAAACTCATTTTTCAGCATGCTGCGGAAACCCTCATGCTTCATTTTTTCCATAAATAGTTGAACCATGGGTGCCGTTTCCCCGGTCATACCACTATCTAATAAAAAAACCGCGCCACCAGTATTGGTTTGAGAAGGAATTCCTGCGGGTTCTATATGTTCCTGTGAATTGATCAAAATGGGCAAACTCAAGTAGCTATTTAGGGGATCCAGACCGGAAGACTTGCCGTGAAAAAAAGATTCCATTTGCGCAAAAGATGCCTTGAGTGCCAGGAGTTTTTCTCGGGTTAGATTCTCCAGAATGGTAATTTTATCGATGGAGTATCGATCGTATACTGCTGCCACAAGAGCGCCACTGCTGCCCACTCCATAACCCTGTGGAATACTCGAATCAAAATACATGCCCTGAGCAAGGTCCTCGCGCAACTGACCTAATTTAAACCGGGTTAGTGACTCCTGGTCTTGATCGAGCTTTTCGAGATAGGCGCAAAAATCTTTTAGGTGCTTGTTGGATTGCTGAGTCTGTAGTGTTTGCTGCTCTGGAATAATCAGCGCACCTTTATAAAAGTTATAAGGAATGGAAAGACCTTTGGAATCTTTAATAATACCGTACTCTCCAAAGAGTAAAATTTTTGAGTAAAATAACGGTCCTTTCATAGCCTATTTTGAGTTAAAATTAAAGTTTTTTCAGACCCTGACCAACTTGATCTTCAATAAATTGACCCTCTTGACATAAAGGCGCCAATTCCTTTTGAATCCAGGGCATCACTTTATGGGTAAAGGCACTGGGGTAAAGCAGATGTACATTCGCGCCCGCATCCAAAGTAAAACATACAGGAATATTGTTGGCTTGTCTAAATCCCCGAACCTTTTCAATAATAGCCAAAGTATTTGGTTTCATCAGCAGATAGGACGGATTGGAAGTCATCATCATCGCGTGCAAAGACAGGGCTTCTGTCTCAACCACCTGACAAAAACCATGGGTGTCGCCTTTGGCCATAAGGGCTAAAAGTTTGGATAGGTTTTGCTGAGCCTGCTCAAAACGCTGCAAGGCAAAAGGATGATCGTGCATCAAATTATGACCCACGCTGCTGCTCACCTCCTTCTCCCCCTGATCTACTAGTAGTATGGTGTCTTTGTAATCCATAAAAACAGGGGCAATCTCTTGCTCTGTAGCTTGAGCCCATAAATCATTAGAGGCGGGTAAGTCAGGGTGTTGTCCCCAGTACATCAAAGGCCCTTGAATTGATCGAGCCGCACTGCCACTGCCTAGTCGGGCCAAAAAAGAGGTCTTCTGGGCCCATTTTACTGGATCGACATCCGAGGTGCACCACAGGGCCTCTAAATGCATCAGTGCTCCAGCTAAAGCCGCAAAACCACTAGCAGAACTCGCAATGCCACTCCCGTGAGGAAAGGTGTTTTCGGTGTCAATGCGCCAAATAAATGAGCCGATCCAAGGGGTATACTCCTTTATTCGCTTGAAAAAAGTCTCAATTTTTGGCGCAAATTCCGGCTTAGGTTCTCCATCAACAAATACCTGAAAATTGACAGTTGTTTCATTGTTACCATCGGGCTTGTCTGCCGCGGAACTCCTAATCAAAGGGGTATAGCTCAGGGTAGTCTGAGTCAAACATTGACTTAAGGTAAAACTGATGCTGGCATTTTTTGGAATTTGACCCTGAGATTTCCCCCAATATTTAACCAGTGCAATATTACTCGGTGCAGTAACGGTTATGGTTCCACTGTTTTTGGGAAGCTCGAGCTCGGGTAAGGGTAAAAAAAGATCCAAGGCCATGAATTGATCAAACTGCTATAGCTCTGCAAAGATAGCTAAAAGCCAAAGGTCAACGAAACATCAAGTGTTTTTTAGAAGTGTTTTGCCATTTTGCCTGGTGAGGATAATCAACAATAAATATTTTGAGGTCTGCCTGATGTGCGTAATCCACAAAAAACACTCGTTTATCCGCTTGATGCGCATACTTGGTAAAAAACCACAAACCTTCATTTCCCTCGGCCTGATGCGCGTAGTCGACCAAGAAAACGCTCAGATCGGCCTGATGAGCGTAATCCGCCACAAACACTTTTAAATCGGCTTGATGGGCATAATCAGTACTGAACACCTTCTGGGCCGATAATTCATGGGTAAACAAACTAAAACCTATAAGCAGAAAAAACAAGTTACGCATGCCTTTGAAATTAATAATGACTTCAAAACCAGTGCAATAAATGTGCCGTGCTTTTCGGTTTAAAAAAATTTAAAAAATCATTTCAATTAGGCCTTGTTTTTGAGTCATTTCACCCTTACATTTGCCCTTTATTTTTAATCAGTCTAAATAAAATTAATGCGCTTAATGAAGTCCCTAAAGGTCATATTTATAACTGTAATTTGCTTTGCGCCTCGAGCAATTCATGCCCAAAACCTGGATAATTCGGTTATTCAAGAACGCAACCTCGCTCAGGACTCAATAAGTCCCAGCCAGCAGCTGCAAACCGTCCTGCTTTCATACAATTCTGTTTTGGAAGGATTCAGCGCCGAGCAGCGCACGGGATCAGCCCAAAAAATAACCAAGAAAGAAATCATACAGCTAGGCTCACTGGATCCAAATCGTCTATTTCAACGCATAGCAGGCATTCAAGTATATGAAGAGGATGGCTATGGACTTAGACCCAATATCAGTATGCGCGGTACAGCCCCACAACGCAGTTCAAAAATAAATTTGATGGAAGACGGTGTCCTGATTGCCCCTGCACCCTATAGCGCTCCGGCTGCCTATTATTTTCCCTCCTTAGGACGCATGGACGCAGTAGAGGTCTATAAAGGAAGTAGCCAAATCGAGTACGGCCCTAATACCTCAGGTGGGGCCATAAATTTTCGATCTGTCGCCCCTGCTGAAAAATTCACCCTAGAAGCCGAGGCCTCTACAGGTCAATTTAACACCCGCAACCAGCAACTCACATTGGGGAATAAACACAAAGATTTTTCATACATGACTCAGTGGCTGGGTTATCAAAGTACTGGCTTTAAACAAATCGACGGTGGCGGCAATACTGGATTT
>JALRAI010000080.1:0-7588 GCA_023258055.1 Flavobacteriaceae bacterium
GTCTATCCCCTGTTCTTTAGCATAAGCGACTTGATCATGGGCCTTAATACCACAATCCAAAGCGATAATCAGACCGATCCCTTGTGCCTTGGCTAGGTCAATCCCTTGTTTAGAAATCCCGTAACCCTCTGCGTAGCGATCGGGAATATATGGGGTAAGGGCTACATCATAGCGTTTTAAATAGGCCATCATCAAAGAAACCGATGTGGTTCCGTCGACATCGTAATCGCCAAAGACCATGATGGGCTCGTGCGCCTCTAGGGCCTTTGTGATTCGCGTTACTGCGCGATCCATATCTTTCATTAAAAATGGATCGTGTAGCTGGGTCCAGTCCGGTCTAAAAAAAGCTTTGGCGGCCTCAAAACTCTCTACCCCGCGTTGGGCCAACAGGCGCGCTACGGCTTGAGGCACTTGCAGGTCACGCTCAAGTCTTTGGGTGATTTCTCTGTCCGGTTCGGGTTTAAATTGCCAACTTTTTTCTGTCATGGATCAGCACGCGCGTTCGATTAATTTGTTATTCTTCGGTCTGTGACCGATCCTTTTTCTTTTGGTTGCGGCCGATTTCTTTGGCCTCCTGCTTACTCAATCCCCCCAGTACCAAAACAAATTCACCGCGCGGTGCTTGCTGGGTAAAATGCTGTAAAATACTTTGACAGTTTCCTCGGAGGGTTTCCTCGTGCAGCTTACTGAGTTCACGGGACACAGAAAGCGGTCGATCTGGCCCAAAAACCGTACAAAAGTCAGTAAGTGTCTTGAGTAGCTTGTGGGGCGATTCGTAAAACACCATAGTTCTTGACTCCTGTGCGAGCTCAGCAAGCCTGGTCTGGCGGCCTTTTTTTACGGGCAAAAAACCTTCAAAAACAAAACGATCACAAGGTAAGCCACTGATCACAAGAGCCGGTACAAAAGCCGTCGCACCAGGCAAACACTCGATGTCCAAACCTTCTCCAAGCGCGGCGCGCACCAATAAGAATCCAGGGTCACTGATCCCTGGTGTTCCTGCATCGCTAATCACCGCCACAGAGGCGCCCGATTGAATTTGAGTAACCACTCCCTGAAGCATCTTATGCTCATTGTGCATATGATGGCTTTTCATTGGGGTTTTAATGTCAAAATGTTGGCAAAGCTTGGCGCTGGTTCGGGTGTCTTCGGCCAGAATAAGGTCGGCCTGATGGAGCACCTCAACCGCGCGAAAAGTCATGTCTTGTAAATTGCCAATCGGTGTTGGAACCAAATAAAGTTTTCCGGCCATTTTCTCCCTAAATTAAGCCTTAAACCTCTGTTGTAACAGGCGCATCAGTCTATCGACCACGGCGTCTTTTGTTTCCCAATTATTGTACTCGGGCTTGACCTGTTGTTCCAGAAAATCCGATACTTCTTCAAGGGTTTCAAAGGTGTTGATTTGTGAAAGCACCCGATTAAACCCTTCATTATCGCCCAGAAATAAATGCTGCACGAAGGCCGTACGATCATTCAGCCCCACGCTAAACTGGCCCCACTGATCATTGACCGATCTGGGCTTTTGAATTTTTGAATTTAGATCCGGCGCAGGCTCGTCCTCTGTTTCCCGGATTACCGCCTCAAACTCGATATCTTCCTGATAGTGCGATAGGGCCTCATGTGCTTCTGGGCTCCCGTCAGTTATGCCCTTGAATAATTCATCGACTTGTTGGGTCTCAGCCGGCATTTGGGCGACAATATCTTTGATTTTCTCTGTAGAAGGTTCAAAAATGGGAGGCTCATGGTCCTGAGAATAAACATCTGACAATTGGGCGTCAATGGGTTCTTGAGCTGTGGACAACTCATGTCTCAGCACCACTAAGGCATCGTATAGACTTCGCGTGTGCTCCTTAAGACTGTCCAAAGCCCCAAAAAGTTCTCCCTGCTGTCTAGGATCATCTCTGTGGTCGATTTGATCTTCTAAATCCAATATATCGCGTGCGATTTCAAAGAGTTTTTGTTGTGTTTGTTCGATCATTCTTTTTGACTCAGAGGGTCCCACTCTATTTTGTTTTGTTAAATTTACGCATCCTAATACGAAACGTCAAAGAAATCCTTTTTATTCTAATTCGCTCGATATGTTTCTTGAACAAGGCCCGAACAATGATGCTGATTATGGTTGGATAGAAGTCATCTGTGGGTCCATGTTTTCGGGCAAAACCGAAGAGCTCATTCGGCGACTCAAGCGTGCTGAACTCGCCCAACAAAAAGTGGCGGTGTTTAAACCCGCCATGGATCAGCGCTACGCCAAAAATAATGTGGTTTCGCACGACAGTAATGAGTTCGAGGCTTTGGCAGTAAAAAATTCCCGCGAACTTTTGACCCGCGCTGAAGGCTATGAAGTGATCGGCTTAGACGAAGCTCAGTTTTTTGACCATGAAATTGTCGCAGTTTCTAATGCATTAGCCAACCGCGGTATTCGTGTTATTATCGCAGGTTTGGACATGGATTTCAAAGGGGTGCCCTTTGGTTCAATGCCTGAGCTTATGGCCACAGCAGAGTACGTCACAAAGGTGCATGCAATTTGCGGAAAAACAGGGCGCCTTGCGCAATACAGCTATCGATTAGACCCCAATGACGATCTGGTTATGTTAGGCGAAACTCAAGAATATCAAGCCTTGAGCAGAGCTGCCTTTGTAGAAGCCATGCAAGAGCGAAAAAATAAAAGTGTTCAGAATAATTCCGACACTTCAGACTCGGCCAGTGCCTAATCAAATATGGTAACAGAAACGACCTTATTTATCGATCTAGAGGCACTAGTGCACAACTACCGAGTCTTAAGGCAAAAACTCCACAATGACACTAAATTTCTGGCGGTGATTAAAGCCGCGGCCTATGGTCATACCCCTGGGCCTGTGGCAAAAAAACTCGTTGCGCTCGGGGTAGATTATTTTGGGGTCGCCTATGCTTTGGAAGGGCAAGAATTAAGAGCTGCGCAGGTGGATACCCCGATATTATTGCTGCATCCTATGCCCGCTCACTTCGAGCAAATACTCCAGAACAAACTCGAGCCTAGCCTTTATAGTGTGCCTTTAATGCGCCAATGGATTGACTTTTTAGAATATAAAAACATAGTCGATTACCCGGTTCACCTCAAGTTTAACTCAGGGCTGAATCGCTTGGGCATGTCCACCCAGGATCTCGACCAGATAATCACTTTGCTTCAATCCACCAAAGCCCTTAAACTCCTTTCGGTATTCTCGCATTTAGGGGCTAGTGACGACTTGCAGGCGGAAGAATTTACCCAAAATCAGATCGCTCAATACGAACATTTTTACAAGGCCCTAGTCGAGAATATGCAGGCCAAGAACCCTGAGTTCCAGCGCCCGTGGCAACATCTGTGCAATACTTCAGGGGTGCTTAATTATCCTCAAGCACATTACGATATGGTACGCTGTGGCATAGGTTTATACGGCTATGGCAATGATCCAAAACACGATAAGTTGCTCAAACCAGTAGCGCAACTCAAAGCCCCCATACTTCAAATTCATCATGTGGCTCCAGGACAAAGTGTGGGCTATAATCACGGTTTTATGGCTACACAACCTACCGTTGTGGCAAGCCTTCCACTGGGTCATGCAGATGGACTGCACAGGATTTTTGGACAACAAAATGGTTGTGTTTGGATCAATAATCAGCGCGCGGAGATTATCGGTAATGTCTGTATGGACATGATTATGGTCGATGTCACCCAAATCGATTGCCAGGCTGGTGATACAGCTGTTATTTTTGACTCGGAGCACGGGGCACAAGACCTAGCTCAGACCGCAGGCACCATTTCTTACGAACTCCTCACAGGGCTTTCTAAAAGAATCAAACGCGAGATTGTTTTTTAGAGGCCGTTGTGAAAATCAGGGACAACAATGTTCTTGCCGAACCTAAATATTAATTTATTAGCTTTAAGGACCTAATCTGATTTGTTATGCTCAAAGAGTTCAAAGAATTTATCATGACGGGCAATGTTATTGAGTTGTCCGTGGCCGTTATTTTGGCTGGCGCCGTAGGGGGCGTGGTCAAAGGATTTACCGAGTACATCATGATGCCCCTAGTGGGTCAATTTACCGGAGGAATGGATTTTTCGGGATTCAAACTGGTTTTATCGCCTGCGGTTTATGACGAAAAAGGGGTGCTGCTCACCGCAGAAAATGCCATTTTATACGGAACCTGGATTAACAGTATTATCAATCTTTTGATCGTGGGTTTCATTCTTTTTTTAGTAATAAAAAGCTATCGCAAATTAGAACGAAAAAAAGAGGCTGCACCGCCGCCACCGCCTTCGGGGCCAACCGAGATAGAACTGCTCCAAGAAATACGCGATGCTTTGAAGAAATAGTGTGCCGCTACACTGCTTTTTATTCACCAAACCCCTGGTCGAGCCCAGGGGTATTTTTTTGGCAATTCCCAAAAAACCTCAGGCTTTAATATTACTTTTGAGGACATTAAATCTCAATTATGAAAGTTGCCGTTGTCGGTGTTACAGGTATGGTGGGTCAAATCATGTTAGAGGCCCTAGCCTCTCGAGCTTTTCCAGTTACAGCCTTAATTCCTGTGGCTAGCGACGCCTCGCGAGGTAAAAAAATCATCTTTAAAGGCCAGGAGCACACTGTAGTTGGCCTGCAACAGGCCTTGGATTTAGCACCAGAGCTTGCGCTATTCTCTGCAGGCGGTGGGGTCTCTGAGATCTGGGCCCCTAAGTTCGCCGCCAAAGGTTGCACTGTTGTGGACAATTCATCGTTTTGGCGCATGCATCCTGACATAAAACTCGTGGTCCCTGAAATCAATGCCTCTGTTTTAACCCCCGAGGATAAAATCATCGCCAACCCTAACTGTTCTACCATACAACTCGTTATGGTTTTGGCCCCACTACACAAAAAATACGGTCTGAAACGCGCTCTGGTGTCGACCTACCAATCGGTTTCTGGTACTGGTCAAAAGGCCGTACGTCAACTCAGTGATGAAATAAATGGAATCTCCGGGCCCAAGGCATATCCCCATCCCATTCACAAAAATGCACTGCCCCATTGCGATGTGTTTTTAGACAATGGGTATACCAAAGAAGAAATGAAACTCGCCACAGAGCCCCAGAAAATCATGGGGGATAGCAGTTTTAGCATCAGCGCGACTGCGGTGCGCATACCGACCGAAGGGGGACACAGCGAATCGGTCAACCTGAGTTTTGAGCGCGATTTTGATTTGGACGAAATTCGAAATATTCTGGCCAACACCCCTGGGGTTGTCTTGCAGGACGATCCCGCGAATAATCTTTATCCAATGCCGGTCAATGCTCATGGCAAAGATGAGGTTTTCGTCGGGCGATTGCGTCGGGACCTCAGCGCGGCAAACAGCTTAAATCTTTGGATTGTGGCCGACAACCTGCGCAAAGGCGCGGCCACTAATGCCGTGCAAATTGCAGAGTATTTACTGTCAAATAATTTGATTTAAAGATAGTTAAGCCTCTTTTTTTAGTTTGGTTTTTACAGCCCGATTATCCGTGGCCTTTTATGGGATTTTGACCCCGTTTCGCTCAAGGCTTTTGTATCGAAGTTTTTAGTACATTAGCCTTTCTATGCAAACTCTGGAATACACAAAAAGATTGCTGCTTTTGAAAACAACTCGATTTTCTATTTTCGCCATAATTGCGCTCTTTGTACTAGGGAGTTGTGGAGACGACGATCAAAGCTACACCCCTTTAAACATTACGGCTAATGCCGATACTGCAGAAGTTTATCAAAATGCCGTATTGACTCTTGATATTTTAGAAAACGACACTAACGTGCCTATCGACGGACAAATTCTGGTGGACAATCCCACTAAAGGTACGGCAAGTATTACACCGCACAATAATCTAGGAGAGGCACAACTGACTTATACCCCAAACCCAGGGGCTTTGGGAGAGGACACCTTCATCTACAGCGTTTGCGATCAATTTGGCGAGCAATGCAGTAACGCCACCATCACCATTAATATACTGCCCGTATCCCCGGTGTCTTTAGATTTAGCCAGCGTGCCATACCCCAACTTGTCAGATTATAATTTTTTCCAGGGGGCTATGGCCGATCAACAGCCTTCTTACGGGGTGTTACCTTATCAGCCTATCAGTACTCTTTTTACAGATTACGCCCACAAAAAGCGCTTTGTTTGGATGCCCGAAGGAAGTAGTGCCAGTTATGTCAGCGATGGTGAACTGCTTAATTTTCCCACTGGTGCGGTGCTGATTAAAACTTTTTATTACGATAATGTCTTGCCTGATTTAAATACCAAAATCATTGAAACCCGCCTGCTGATAAAAAAAGAAGACGGTTGGGTGTTTGCGGATTATATCTGGGATGAAGCACAACAAGAAGCCCATTTAGACGTAGACGGCTACGGGGCAAATGTGCCTATCGAATGGGTAGAAAACGGACAAACCAATTTTGTGAACTACAGAGTTCCTGCCACCAGCCAGTGCTACACCTGCCATAAGTCCTATCAAGTGGAGACGCCTATTGGTCCTAAACCCCAAAACCTAAATGGTAATTATGCCTTTGATGATGGTATTGAGAACCAGCTTCAAAAATGGATGGATACCGGATATTTGGACAATTCATTGCCAGGACAAATCAATACTGTGGTGGATTGGGCCGATGAAAGTCAAGACCTAGAGCTTCGCGTGCGCTCCTATTTTGATATCAATTGCGCCAGTTGCCACAGCGATAGTGGTCATTGTGATTACCGCGCGCTGCGCATGAATTTTTCACGTTCGGAAGACTTAGCGAATTTAGGTGTTTGTGTGGACCCTGACACGCCTATACCAGGTTATGAAAATTCAAAAATAATCGAGCCCGGCAATGCTGAGGCCTCAGTGCTTTATTTTAGACTACACACCACCGATGAAGAATACCGCATGCCCCTTTTGGGCCGAAGCCTAAGACACGATGAGTCTCTGGCCTTTATTCAAGAGTGGATCCAAAACTTAACGACCGTTTGTGATTAAGCAGACATTAATTAATACTTTATGAAATCAATTTTTACTTTAGCGACCATTTTAGCCCTCAGTACGACTGCTATAGGTCAAATTTCTTTTACTGGCCAAGGCATCGGAACCAGTCGTTCTGACCGTGCTGTTGTGGACATGAATGGCGACTTTTTAGACGATATCGTCTCGGTAGCCACCTCTTCGGTTCAGGTCTTTTTTCAGCAGCCCGATGGCTCTTTTATTGAAGAAATTATTTTTACCTCGCCTGCAGACAATTTGCCTTCTTGGAGCTTAGCAGCCGCAGATTATGATGGTAATGGCTATACCGACTTGCTTTATGGGGGTGGTAATGGTGTGACTATCATGATGGCTTTCAGGAAATCTCCTATCCACAATACGTCTTTTCTCAGCGTTCAAATTTCGTAGACATTAACAACGACGGCCATCTAGATGCCTTTGTGTGTCACGATGTGCAACCTAATGTCTATTACATCAATGACGGTGAGGGCAATTTGACCTATTATCAAGGAGGTATTGGTGATTATCCTTCTGGAGGTCACTATGGTTCTGTTTGGATTGACTATGATAACGATGGTGATATGGACATGTTTAACGCTAAGTGTGGTGGTGAGC
>JALRAI010000080.1:7624-7858 GCA_023258055.1 Flavobacteriaceae bacterium
ATTACATCAAAACGATGGCTTTGGAAACTTTACTGAAATCGCAGCAGCAGCTGGGCTTCAAGATCCAATGCAAACCTGGTCTTCAGCTTGGGGAGACTACGACAATGATGGCGATATGGATGTTTTTGTGGGCAACAGTACCGACCCTTTCATGCACAAACTCATGACTAATAATGGCGATGGCACCTTTACCAACATCTCTGCTACCTCTGGAGTTCAAGATTTGGCCGCAAC
>JALRAI010000081.1 GCA_023258055.1 Flavobacteriaceae bacterium
CACGATGATGCGAATTTTTGAAGGGATGATGTTACGCATTAGCGAAATCACCACATTTCCCATACCCAATACAAATATTACCGAAAGAGCCATTACTATAGATGGCTTCAACTGAGCGGTAATGGCTAAGGCAGAGCAAATCCCCAATACTTGAATAGTGATAGGGTTGTTATCGGCTAAGGGATCGAAAATAAGTTTTGAATCTTTTTTAGAGAGCAGTCCCATAAGATTTTAGTTTAATGTTTTAAAATAAGGCACGTACAAGCGAATGTCTTTTTTGAGCATAGCGGTCAGACCATCCCCTGTAATGGTGGCTCCGGCCAAAGCATCAATTTCTTGATCGTCCTTAATATTGTTCTTTGGATCATTATTTCCTTTGGCTACCGTAATTCCAGCAAATTCTCCATCCACTAAAAATCCTTCACCCTGGAAATCATCCATAAAATAACGCTGCTTGATTTCGGCCCCAAGACCTGGTGTTTCCCCTTTGTGGTCAAAATAAACCCCGTGGATAACCATGTCTTTATCCATGGCCACAAAACCCCAAATCGCATCCCAAAGTCCTTTTCCGCGTACGGGAACGACATAGACATCTTTACCTTCTATATTTCCTTGAAAGAGCGGTAAGCGTCTTTTATAATTAGGATCCGCAGCTTTAGTCGCCTCCTTTTTTATATCGATTAAAAAGGCCTGATTGTCTTCGGTAACCTCATCACCTTGAATCACCACCTGACGGGTGATGTATTTTTGGAATTCAGCTTCTACCTCGCTGGTAGGAATAAAGACCACGTCATTCGCCCCCTCATTTTGGTTTATGCCCATGGCATAGAGGATGTTTTGTTGTTTTTCAAATCGCTCATTGGCTTCGATTTGTGGTCGGAACAACATAAATAGACCGGCCAAAATAGAGCCCACAATCACCACCATCACGATGGCAAAAATTACGGTATAACTGTTTTTCTCTGTATTGATCGCCATCTTATGCGTTTTTAACTTTTAAACGATTCATTCTTCTTTTGACATTGGCTTGTATCACGTAGTGATCAATTGTCGGTGCAAATACGTTCATCAACAAGATGGCCAAAAAGACCCCTTCAGGGTAGGCTGGGTTGAACACACGGATCAAAACTGAGATAAATCCAATTAAAAATCCATAGATCCATTTACCCTTATTGGTTTGAGAGGCCGTTACGGGATCAGTCGCCATATAAACAATTCCAAAGGCCAAGCCCCCGATGATTAAATGCACCCAAAATGGGGTACTCATCAAACTGTAAAACTTACTCGAGGAATCAATCCATCCAGCATCAACTACACCGTTAAACATCATACCCATAACCAATGCTCCGAGCACAGCAGAAAGCATAATGCGCCAGCTACCAATTTTGGTAAAGACTAAAAACAAGCCTCCGATTAAAATTAAAAAAGTCGAAGTTTCTCCTACGGATCCTGGGATGAATCCTAAAAACATATCCCAGAGTTCATAACCGGCAGCCTTGTTTTGGGCCAAGGATCCCAATATAGTTTCGCCTGAAATAGAGTCCAATTCCATACCTGCAGCAATTTGGCTGGCACGCTCTTGGGCCCCGGCGACCCATACTTTATCCCCACTCATCCAAGTCGGATAGGCAAAGAATAAAAAAGCACGAATAGTTAGGGCTGGATTCAGGATATTCATCCCTGTACCACCAAAAACTTCTTTACCGATCACCACCCCAAAAATCACAGCCACAGAGAGCATCCAAAGGGGAATATCAACAGGCACAATTAAAGGGACTAACATCCCAGTGACCAAATAGCCCTCTTCAACTTCGTGACCTTTGATTACTGCAAAAATAAATTCAACGGTCAGTCCGACGATATAGGAAACAGCCACCAATGGCAATACTTTCCATGCACCAAAGACTAGATTATCCCAATTCCAAAAGGCCGTGCTGAAAAAGTCTCCTCCAGCGGCAACACCTTGACCAATGGCCATGTAGTGCTGATAACCTGCGTTAAACATCCCGAATACAAGACAGGGCACCAAGGCCATGATTACGGTATTCATGGTACGCTTTAAATCATCTGCACCTTTGATATGCGTCCCGTCATGAGTGGTTTCATTTGGGGCGTATAAAAAGGTATGTATGGCATTAAAGGCGGGAGCCATTTTTTGCCCTTTATACTTTTCTTTTAAATTATGTAAAGTTTCTTTCAGTGCCATAACTATCCTATTTCATTATACATAAGATCCAATCCTTCTCGAATAATGCGCTGGTGTGGTTGTTTTGATACACAAACAAATTCGGTGAGTGCAAAATCTTCTGGGGCCACTTCATACATTCCTAAGGCTTCCATTTGATCGAGGTCTTTGACCATGCAGGCTTTCAAGGTTTGTAATGGATAAATATCCATCGGAAAGACTTCCTCGTAATTTCCTGTGACGACAAAAGCGCGGTGTTCCCCATTGGTATTGGTGGTCAAATCGTACTTTTTCTTCGGTTGAAGCCAAGAAAAGGTCAAAGCTCTTGAGGTTGAAACTTTATCAAAAACGGGTTTGTTCCATCCAAAAAACTCATAATCATCACCTTCTGGAATAACGCATACAGTATTGTCATAATACCCTAGATAGCCTTCATGGCCTACCGTACCTCCGGTAAGTACATCCCCTGAAATCACACGTGAGTGCGCCTCACTGAGTTGCGCTTCTTGAATCATAGGTTCTACAGCAGAACCAATTTTAGTCGTGTAATATTGAGGGGCATCCAAACAGGAACCAGACAAAGCCACAACACGCTCTGCATTAAACTTTCCACTTCTGAGGAGTTCTCCTATAATTACGAGATCTTGAGCAGATACGGTCCAAACGACCTCTCCCTTATTTACAGGATTGATCTGCGCAATCTGTACCCCAACATTACCTGCAGGATGCGGTCCAGACACATCGTGAACCACACAATCACTCAATCCGCGTAGCGGTGAATTACTATCTCGTCCCACACTAACGTGCACCGAGCCATCAGTCAATTTGCTCAAAGCAGTAATGGCAGTTTGCAGTTCAACTTCCTTTCCGATTAAGGTAAAGTCCAAATCCGCTGCTAAAGGTGCGGTGGTGTATCCTGAAACAAAAATAGCCTTTGGTGTTTTGTCCACTCGGGCGATAATGTGATAGGGCCGCTGCATGATAAATGGCCAACAACCACTGGCCAACAAATGAGCCTTAATTGTTTCTCGATCAGCTTTCTCGAGGTCCAAGGGTTTGTGCGTCAGAAATTCATCTTTGGCATCGGCCTCAATAACCAACTGCGTGATGACCCGTTTGGGTCCTCGCTCGATGCTTTTTAAGGTCCCACTCACAGGACTGACAAATTGAACAGACTCTTGATTTTTGTCGTAAAACAAAACCTCACCGGCCTTGATTTTGGCCCCTTCTTTTACTGTAAGTTTTGGCGTAACGAGGTGGAAGTTTTCAGGTCTTAGAGCAAACACCTGGGCTCGAGGCGCCTTGGAGAGTGTTTTTTCCGCTTCACCTTTTAGATGGATATTAAGACCCTTTTTAATCTTAATGTCTCTGGACATAGATGTAGTATTAGCGTTCTTTTTTTGGTCCCTCAATCACTCAAAAGGGCGATTTTGGGATTGCAAATTTAGAAATTAAAAGCCGCTTTCCATAATAATCCAAGATAAATTTACAGCGGGATTTTAGGGGTAAATTTTTGTGTGAATTCAACTGATGTTTTTTAGCTATATTAGAGAAATTTTTCACCTATGTATCGCGTTTATTTGTTGATTCTGTGCTGCTTTAGCCTCAGCGGACTGCAGGCTCAAAATTTAGAAAAAACCGAACCTCTTTACATCAAATCAATACAGTTTCAAGGGGGGAGCCAGCAAGCCCAATTGCCTATTGTTAAACTTGGCGAATCCATGAGTCTAAGCTTTGACGATCTACGCGGTACTGAGGAAGATTTTTACTACAGAATTACCCATCACAACTTTGATTGGTCTGAGAGCGATCTTTCAAAAGGCGAGTACCTCGATGGCTTTGACGATGTGCGCATCGAGCAATACGTCAATTCACTCAACAGTCTACAACTTTACTCCCACTATGAAGTGCGATTCCCTAATCGTGAAACACGAGGCTTTAAAAAAAGTGGCAACTATATGATCCACCTCTACGATGATAATGGCGCACTGGTTTTTACCCGAAAATTCATGATAGTTGAAGAACAAGTTGGTGTTGGGGTTTCGATTAAACGCTCGCGGGATTTGAAATTCATCGATGAAAAGCAGACCGTACAGTTCACGGTTTACCCTTACGAATTGCTCCTTATTAACCCCAATCAGGCCGTCAAAACTGTGATCATTCAAAACAACAACCTCAACCGTGTTATTGATCACCTAAAGCCCCAATACACCATGGGGCAAGACCTAATTTATCGTTATGACAAAGAGGCCTCCTTTTGGGCCGGCAATGAGTTCTTAAATTTTGACAGCAAAGAAGCTCGCGTGGCTAATGTGGGTATACGCCGCATTGAACTCAACGAGGTTTTCGAACATTTTCTTTACACCCAAAATCCCAGAGCCCAAAGGCCATACACCTTTAATCCAGATATCAATGGAAACTTTGTCATAAGAGCGCTCGGGGCTAATGATTCTAGAATTGAAGCCGAATACATTCTAACTCATTTTTCCTTGCGATATGAGCCTCAAGAAAATGAACGCGTCTTTGTCTATGGCAATTTCAACAATTATGCGGCCCATTCGAACAACGAACTTTTCTACAACCCTGACTCGGGACTTATGGAAACTATACTTTTCTTAAAGCAAGGGTTTTACAACTACACTTTTGCCAGCCAAATAGAAAACGGTCCTTTGGATTTAGGACGGATCAACGGCAATTATTGGGAAACTGAAAATGAATATGCGGTACTGGTCTATTACAAAGGCCCTGGAGAGCGCTACGACAGACTCATAGGCTGGGGTCGGGGCAATTCTACCAGTATTACCAATAATTAAAATCATCATTATTTTAAACGCTTATTTAAACGTTTAAGTCCGGGATAGCTTATTGGCTTTAGCCTCAATTTTTCGTACCTTTGCACCGTGTATCACACACGCCATACTTAACACAATTAATACCCAAAACAATCATGGACAAAGGTGTTTTCTCCGTACCAAAACCACATAACGAACCCGTAAAATCATACGCTCCTGGTACTCCAGAACGCGCTGCGGTCTTAGCCGCCTATACTCAGATGTATCAAGAATCTATAGAGGTGCCGCTTTGGATCGATGGCCGTGAGGTGCGCACCGGGGATACCCAATCTATGAATCCACCCCATGATCATCAGCACAGTTTGGGTGTTTTTCACAAGGCTTCTCAAAACGAGGTAAAACAGGCGGTGGAAACAGCGCTTGCAGCCCGAGAAAAGTGGGCACAAACCCCCTGGGAGCAGAGAGCCGCCATATTTTTACGCGCCGCTGAACTGGTAGCTGGCCCCTACAGGGCGCGGATCAATGCTGCCACCATGCTGGCCCAATCCAAAACGGTTCATCAGGCAGAAATTGATGCCGCTTGTGAGTTTATCGATTTTCTTCGATTTAACGTGGCCTATATGACAGAAATGTACCAGGAACAACCGCATTCAACGGCTGAAACCTGGAATCGCTTGGAGTACCGCCCCTTAGAAGGCTTTGTTTACGCCATAACCCCATTTAATTTTACCGCCATTGCAGGAAATTTACCTGCCAGCGCCGCACTTATGGGCAATGTAGTGGTATGGAAACCCAGTGATGCCCAAGTCTTTTCGGCACAGGTTGTTCTGGAAGTCTTTAAAGAAGCAGGAGTGCCTTCGGGAGTCATTAACATGATTATGGGCGATCCAGTAATGATTACCCAAGAACTTTTAGGTCATCCTGATTTTAGCGGGCTGCATTTTACAGGATCTACAGACGTATTTAAAAATCTTTGGCAGCAAATTGGCAATAACATTCACAAATACAAAACCTATCCTAGAATCGTAGGAGAAACTGGGGGTAAGGACTTTATTGTAGCCCATCCATCTGCTGATTTAGACGGGCTTGTTACCGCTATAATTCGCGGTGCCTTTGAATTTCAAGGACAAAAGTGTAGCGCGGCAAGTCGATGCTATATCCCGCAGAGCCTTTGGCCAAAAGTTTCTGAAAAGCTGACGCAAGAATTAAAGACGATAAAACAGGGCTCTCCAGAGGACCCTCAGAACTTTATGACCGCAGTGATTCATGAAGGATCTTTTGACAAACTCGTTCATTACATCGAACAAGCGAAGTCAGACAAGGATGCAGAAATCATTTTTGGTGGCGGTTATGATAAGCGTAAAGGTTATTTCATCGAACCTACAGTCATTAAAACCACTGATCCGCATTACACAACTATGGAAACCGAGCTTTTTGGTCCGGTACTCACTGTTTATGTTTATCAAGACAGTGACTGGAGTCAAACACTCAAACTCGTAGATCAAACCAGTGATTACGCCCTTACTGGCGCCGTTTTTAGTCAAGATCGTTACGCTTTAGACCAAGCGGTTATTGCTTTGGAAAATAGTGCGGGTAATTTTTACATAAACGACAAACCCACTGGAGCTGTAGTGGGGCAACAACCTTTTGGGGGCGCAAGAGCCAGTGGCACCAATGATAAAGCGGGAAGTAAACTCAACCTATATCGCTGGGTTTCTCCAAGAACGGTAAAAGAGCAGTTGGTGGTGGCTAAAAACTATCGCTATCCTTTTATGGATTAAATCATCCTGATTTACTCGTAAACTACGGTTTCCTCTAAGGCAGCGTGCTGAGTGTTAACGGCCAGATTATTTTGATCGACCACCATAACCACAAGATGTAATTGATCTAAGGCAAATTCCTCTGGAATGGTGTAATTGATTTGTGTGGTGTAATCGGTCAATGCATTCAGTGCAGGAATCGGGTCTCCAATGGCGTCAGTGAGCGAGGCACGCAAGACATGCTTTTGTTCAAAATCTACCATAGGGTTTCCTTGACCGAAATAAGGACTGCTTTGGTCATTATCGTAATAATTCGTTTGATCGCGCAGTAATCCGTCTTCTGTCATATAAACCACGAGCTTATGATCGGCCAAAGCTTGCTCAGACGCCACCGAAACACTGACACTAAGTGATCGACCATTGAGGCTTGAAGAAAGCCCTATGGCTACAGGTGAGTCAATACCTGCAAGACTCAGTACATCTGAAGTTGGAAATTCCGGCGGTGTGCCCAGTCCCCAAACTATAGTGCGATCGATGCGCGCACGAGGGGACCCCGATGGGATGCCCAACCCATCGCGAATATCTGGTTCGATGGCTAATGATAAGTCATCTCCATTGTGCAGGGCGACAATAGAAATATTTTCGGTAAGGGCCTGAACGGCATCCACGGCCGCTGACACTGCAGGGCAATACCCGCACCACGTCCCGGTATAGTCCTCCACAAGGACATTCTTAGTGGGGATTACTACAGAAAAACTCCCTGTATCAGTGGTGGATAATGTACCTTGATCTTCGTACTCGGCATAAACAGAAAACACTCCTTCTTGATCAGAGCTAAACGTATTGCCGGTCAAAGGCGTACCGTCCACATAAAAAGTGATATTATCGACTATTTCATTGGACTGATCATCATAAACCTTAAAGCTTACTTCCTGATTACGCAACGAGGCCGCCCGGTAGGTCAAACCAATATTAATGGGCTCTATGGTGTCGTTGTTAAAGCTGGAGAAATCTTCTTTTTCACTACATGCCGAAAGCAATG
>JALRAI010000082.1 GCA_023258055.1 Flavobacteriaceae bacterium
TCACGATCAACTCCTGCAACAACAAGGACAATTAGTGGAGCAAAAAATAAAGGAACTCAAAACCGAAATAAACCAACTTGAAAATAACTTAGGATTTTTTCAAAATGTCGCCCAGGACAATCCACTAGTTCAAGAAGTGCATAACAACATCAGCAGATATCGCGATGATTTGAGCCTTTGGCAGAAGAAAAAAGAAATACTCAGGCGCTTATAATTTTTTGGCCTCTTGCCAATAGCGGTCCATTTCCTCTAAAGTCATGGCTTTTAAGCTCTTTCCTTGAGCCTTGGTTTGTTGCTCTAGATACTTAAACCGATGGATAAACTTTTTATTGGTTCTTTCTAGAGCGGATTCAGGGTCAACACCCAGAAATCGAGCGTAATTGATCATTGAGAATAGCAAATCACCAAATTCCGCTTCGATGGCGTCTTTATCGTTTTTGCCCACTTCTACAGCTAACTCATCCAATTCTTCCTTGACCTTTTCCAAAACCTGATTAGGGGCTTCCCAGTCAAAACCAACACCCGCTACTTTATCCTGAATTCTACTGGCCTTAATTAGCGCGGGCAATGAATTAGGCACCCCTGAAAGCACACTTTCTTTACCTTCTTTTAGTTTGAGTTGTTCCCAATTCCTCTTGACCTCCTCTTCATCGGCTACACTTATGTCACCGTAAATATGCGGATGTCTACTGATGAGTTTTTCACTGATGGCATGGGCTATACTCGCAATATCAAAACTCTGGGTTTCACTGCCGATTTTGGCATAAAAAAATATGTGCAAAAGTAAATCACCCAGCTCCCCCTCCATTGAGGAGAGGTCCTTTTCCAATATGGCGTCGGCCAATTCATAGGTCTCTTCTATGGTCAAATGCCTCAGCGATTCAAAAGTTTGTTTGCGGTCCCATGGACATTGGGCCCTGAGCTCATCCATAATCGTCAAAAGACGATCTAGTGCAGCCAGTTGTTCCTTGCGATTACTCATAAGGTAAAATTAAAAAACCTCAGCCGATTGGCTGAGGTTTTGGAACTATATATCTTTTAAAAAAATTATTCTTCTTCTTGATTCGGCTCAGCCACAGCAAAATCGGTCATTCCTTTGTCGATCAAAAGGTTGTACCACTGAACCACTTTTTTAATGTCACTGGCATAAACGCGATCCTCATCATACTCAGGAAGCACCTCAAAGAAAAAAGCTTCGAGTTCATCCTTGGAGGATTTATGACTCAAGGCTTGCCCGCCGGATAAGTGATTCTGAATTTTTTGAAATACGTTTCCTAAAGGCATTTCCTCGGTCAGGGTATAAATGGCGATTTCCGACAACAAGCTCACGTTTTCACGAGCACTTACGGTAATTTTTTTACCATCTATGAGGGATTGAGCCAACACACCGGTACGGGTTTGGGTTAAAATTTGAAATAAACCGGGCTTGCCCGCTACAGATATTACTTTGTCTAAACTCATCAGTGCTTTATTTACAGCCGGCAAATATCAACGACCTCAGGGAATTTTCCAAATCCCCTATCGCTTCTTTTTAGCCAGGGGATACTTCATGCGATAATCGGCGCGAATTTGTCCTTTGGATATTTGCGTTAACTTTCCTTTTATCATGCGTTTTTTCAGAGCTGAGAGGTGATCGGTAAATAAAATACCCTCGATATGATCGTATTCGTGCTGTATAATTCGTGCCGCAATTCCAGAGTAAACCTCGGTATACTCTTTGAAATCGGCATCAACATACCTTATGGTGATTTCATCCTTGCGAAAGACGTCTTCGCGAATATCCGGAATACTCAGACAGCCTTCATTAAACACCCATTCATCGCCACGCTCTTGGATGATTTCTGCATTAATGAATACTTTTTTGAACTGACCAAGCATTTTACGGTCGGCCTCAGACAAGTCCTCATCATCCTCAAAAGGGGTTGCATCAACGATAAATATTCGAATTGACTTACCGATTTGAGGCGCCGCTAATCCAATTCCGGAGGCCCCATACATGGTTTCGAACATATCGTCAATCAAGGCACTCAAGCCAGGGAAATCTGCGGGAATATCCTGCGCTTTCTTGCGTAAAACCGGATCCCCATAAGCCACTATTGGATAAATCATGATTGTGTTTTAAGATAGTCTTGTAAAATTATTGTGGCACTGATTTGATCAATTAGGGCCTTATTTTGTCTTTTCTTTTTGCCCACACCAGCATCAATTAGTGAACGCATCGCCAGTTTACTGGTAAATCGTTCGTCAAATCTATGGATGGTGACTTCAGGGCACAATTGGGCAAACTGCTCAATAAACTTTAAAATATCCTCCTCTACCGCTGAGGCGTTACCCAATTTTTGTTTGGGCTCTCCCACTACTAAAATTGATACGGATTCACTGCTGCACAACTGCTGTAAATAGGGCAATAATTCCTGTGTCGGGACCGTCTCGAGTCCCGAGGCAACAATTCTCAGTGGATCTGTGATGGCCACTCCAGTGCGTTTGGTTCCAAAATCGATAGCGGCAATAGGGCCCATAGACTGCAAAAATAATGCATTCCCAAATAGTAACCCAAATAGTTGGGGCGAATTAAACGGGGCTGTATCTTTGCAAAAAATCATAGGAAATGGAGCATTTAAAATCGGTTATTGAGCGCGCCTGGGAGGATCGGAGCCTTTTGAAAGAAAGTGAAACCATCGATGCGATCCGCGGAGTTGTGGCCCTTTGCGATAAAGGTACTTTGCGCTGCGCAGAACCAACTGATTCAGGATGGCAAGTCAATGAGTGGGTGAAAAAAGCCATTGTCCTGTACTTTCCTATACAACAGATGCATACACACGAGGTGGGTATTTTTGAATACCACGACAAAATTCCGCTCAAACGGGATTATGCGGCTCAAAACGTTCGCGTGGTGCCCCACGCCATAGCCAGACATGGTGCCTATCTAGCCCCTAATGTAATCATGATGCCTTCTTATGTCAATATAGGGGCTTATGTTGGCTCAGGAACCATGGTGGATACTTGGGCCACCGTGGGCAGTTGCGCCCAAATCGGCGCCAATGTACATTTGAGTGGCGGAGTTGGTATAGGTGGCGTTTTAGAACCACTTCAAGCAGCGCCAGTGATTGTAGAAGACGACGCTTTTATTGGTTCACGCTGTATCGTCGTAGAAGGGGTTCATGTGGAGCGTGAAGCGGTACTTGGGGCTAATGTGGTGCTCACCGCCTCGACTAAGATCATTGATGTTACCGGTGAGGAGCCCATTGAGATGCGCGGTCGTGTCCCTGCGGGCAGCGTGGTGATTCCTGGCAGCTATACCAAGGAATTTCCGGCGGGTAATTATCAAGTCCCCTGTGCCCTGATCATCGGTAAACGAAAACCCTCCACTGATAAAAAAACCTCTTTAAACGATGCCTTGCGGACTTACAATGTCGCGGTGTAAGGCAGTTCTAAAGACCTAAATTACTTTTTGACTAAACCGTAGGCGGTCCAAACACGCTTTTCATTGCGGGTTTTGCTGCGAATAGCCCTATTTTTATCGATAGAGTCTTGATTTTTATAACCTCTGGGGTGGTCCAAATGAATGCATACCGCACTGTAGCGAATTTGCTTGCTTTTTATGCCGTAGTTCATCAAACGCTCTCCAAGTTCTCGATCTTGTCCGCCGTATTGCATACGCTCGTCAAATCCATTAACCGCCAAAAGATCAGCCTTCCAACCTGAGGCGTTGTGCCCGTTCCAACTTGCGTTAGTCGGGGTTATAGCATTGAGAATTTTTGCCAGGGATTTACCTGCGGTTAGTTTGCGAAACTTAAAATTAGAAGTCATTCCAGTTTGCAGCAACCAAGCCTTTTCAAAACATACCCCGGAGGCTATAGCCTTTTGATCAATCGCCTTTGAAGTCTCCATGGGAAGCATAAAATAACCGCCAGACAAAAAATAACCCGGAGCGCGGTGGCTGTAATGCACCGCCAAAAAGTCCTTGCGTGGAATACAATCGCCATCACTCATCACAACATAATCAGCGCGACAAGCCTCCAGAGCTTTGTTCAGAATACGCGATTTTTGAAAGCCGTCATCTTCTTGCCAAACATGCTGAATATTCAGCCCGGATTCATGGGCAAAATCCTGGATATAGTCTGCCGTATCCGATCTGGATCCATCGTCGGCAATCACAAGCTCAAAATCTTTAAAAGTCTGCTCTGCGTACCCCCACAAGACTTTTTTAAGCCATTCTAAGGCGTTGTATGTGCTGATCACTACAGATATCTGCGGGCTATTCATAAGGCAAAGATACGCCAAAATAAGTACCTTAGCTACCAGAAGATTCTGCGCCAATGAATTCAGATACCGTCAAAAAAATTTTAGTCATCCAACAAAAAATGATTGGCGATGTTCTGATTTCAACGGTGCTTTGCAGTCACATCAAATCGATGTTTCCAGATGCTGAGCTGCACTATGCGATTCACTCAGGTACAAAAGCTGTGGTGCAAGAACATCCCTATATTCATGAGTTTATAATTTCTCCTGCAAAAAAATCTTTGTCGGATTGGCAAAAATTAAGGTCTAAAATCAGAGCCCAGCAATACGATCTCATTGTTGATGCCTATGGCAAACTCGAGAGCATGATGATGATTCTGGGTGCGGGGGCTCAGCGGATTCTGGGCCATAAAAAGTGGTTTAGCCCTTTAGTCTACACCAGCACTTCAAAGCCCTACCACAAAGTTTATACGCTGGCCGGCAATGCCATAGAGGACCGCCTGAGGCTCATTTATCCTGAAGAAAAAATTCAAGAAAAAGCCCTGGAGTTTAGGCCCAGAATTTATTTGACCCATGAGGAAATTTCATGGGCCAAAATGCAATTAAAAAAACATGATCTAAATCAGGGTCAAACCTTAGTAATGGTCTCTGTTTTGGGCAGCAGTATGGACAAATCACTTCCGGGATCCACAATGGCGCAAATCTTGACGGCTTTGGCCCAGAGGCCCGACACCCATATACTGCTGAATTTTATCCCCAAACAGAAGAAGACCGTGGACGATATTTTAGCTCTGGTTCCCAAAAAACACCACTCAAGATTGCATCCTGAGGTCTATGGTAATAATTTGCGCGAGTTTCTGGCTCTGCTCTCCCAAGTAAACTACCTCGTGGGTAATGAGGGTGGCGCGGTAAACATGGCCAAAGCCCTGGACATACCCACTTTTACCCTATTCTCGCCCTGGATCAACAAATCAGCTTGGAATAGTTTTGACGATGGACACACCCATATTGGTCTACACCTGAAGGACTTTATCCCTGAGGCTTTCAAAGGGCTCTCCAATAAAGCCATCCGTAAAGATTATCATGGATTCTACGCCGCCTTTGAATTTGAATTTTTTGCCGCTCAACTGGATGGCTTTTGTCAGGTCCACAGCAGCTAACATTACACGCCTATATCGGTAGATTAAAATATTCCGAGAGGTTTTGCCACTGATCGACATTGAGGTCGCGATCTACATTTTCTTTTTTGAGTGAAAAGCTTTGGGTCCCTATTATTGGCATAGGTTCAGGAACGAGTTTTGTACATCGACGCACAGGAGTATTCTGACGAAGTTCCATAGCCTTAAACCACAAATCATCAGCCTTTGGGGCCAGACGCAAAAAGAGCTCTGAATCCTTGTAATCGGGATGCAGTGCTTGTTTTGGGTAGAGCACTCCTTTGCCGCCTATGGCCAAAAATGTTGCAGGGTCTTGTCCGGTCTGGGGCAGATAACGCCATTGCTTGTAGGGTTTTAACCTACCGTTTTTATCTCGTGTAATGGAACGGATTTGTTGGGCGATTACATGACCAGGGAAAGTCAAATGCTCCTGATATAGGGTATTTAACCAATCTTTATGATACATAAAATCATCATCACAGGTCACTATTACGTGCTGGGGATAAGCTTCCACAGTATGGATTAATTTCTTGTGAGAACAACGCAGCGGGGTGTAGCGCAATTCTATTAATTCATACTGGGCAAGCCGATCAATAAGTGCCGAAACGCTTTGAGGGATTTGGGCCTTCATGGGTTCATGCATCCAAACCACAATCTTTAGAGGGCGTACTGTTTGCTGTAAAAGACTTCTCAGGACCAAAGCCAGTTTCCCCAGTCGCGAGGGTATAGTGGTCATAGAGACTATCACCGGAACTACCTCAGCCTCACCCAATAATCGCTCTGGAGCGGTCCAATTTAGCCGAGCGGCCTGCAAAAGCGATATGGGTAATTCTTTGAGTTTCACGAATAACGCACTGATTAGGTTTATTTACGCCAAAAAAATAATTGTTTTTTAAGGCGACGCTTGCGATGAAATCGACTTTGAAAATCCTGAGTGACGCGCCACATTTGCCCTTTGAGCTCATCGACGGGCCAGCCCGCCAATCGAGCGTAGGTCTCACTCATCTTGTCGACCATTTCTTTGAGTGGTGTAAGACGCGCAAAATTTTGGATGCGCTCTGACTTGCTCAAACTTTTAAAGGTCATTCGATTTAAATCGACCAGATAAAAATTTACCGCCTTGCCCTTGATTTGAATCAAAGTATTGCCCGGTGAATGATCTTGAAACAAGACCCCTTTTTGATGCAAATTAAAGGTGAAGTTTGTAAAGGCTTCTATAATCCTGTCGCGATCAGCCAACTCAGGCTGATGAATTAATTCCCGAAAAGTATAATCGGCCTGTATATTTAAGCTGAAATAAAAACTTCTTTGAATGCCACCGCAACCGTAGCTTTCCATAAAGGCTACAGGCTTTGGCGTACCAATGCCTAAAGCGCTAAGTTTGTGTGCATAGAGATAAGAACGATGTGCTTTGGACTTTCGCCAGTGCCGATATACCAGGCGATTGATCCAATTTGGGCGCTTAAAAGACTTAACGGCCATTGAAATGCCATCGATTTCAATACGTTTTATGACATTGCGATCCCCAGTGCCAATAAGTGGCGCCTGAGTTTGATCAAACTGCTCTGCGGCCTGAATCAAAGCTTCTCTCAGAGCTTGAAATTCTTCGGCAATAATGATGTTGTTCAGGGTCAAAACAAGGCGCTATGGTAACCGATGTAAAATTAGGGATATTTTTATTGCTAATACCTTAAAGCCTTGCAAAAGGCAATCTCAAGAAGCGGTCCTTTGTGAATTTGATTATCTTTACCCCTAAAGCAATTTCCGTGTCGACCCCTGAAAAAATAAGCGCTGTTGTCATCACAAAAAACGAAGGTGCCATAATTGAAAAATTTCTGGACCAGCTCAGTTTTGTGGACCAAATAGTTTTGGTGGATTCGGGCAGTGCGGACGATACCGTCGAAAAGGCCAAAAAATTTAAAAATGTGTCCGTGTTCACTCGGCCATTTGACAATTTTAGCGCGCAAAAAAACTTCGGTATTGACCAAGTAAAACATCCGTGGGTGCTTTTTTTTGACCCTGATGAGGCTGTAATCCCCTCCTTAAAAAATGAAATTTTAGAGGCGGTGACTCGCGGTGACAAAGACGCTTATTTTGTGAGGCGTCAACTTTATTTCATGGGTAAAAAAATCAAATACTCTGGTTTTCAAACCGATTGGGTCATCCGATTAGGCCGCAAAAATGCCTGTCGCTATAATGGTAATCTCGTACACGAGACTATGGCCGTTAGCGGCAGCACGGGAAAACTCAAAACCCGAGTGCCCCACTATACCTATAAGTCA
>JALRAI010000083.1 GCA_023258055.1 Flavobacteriaceae bacterium
CGGTAAAAACACGGCTGGGCTGGGACCACGATTCTATTAAAATAGTAGAGGTCGCTGAACGTCTTCAAGACGTGGGTTGTCAAGCGATTGCCATCCATGGGCGTACGCGCTCTCAAATGTATAAGGGTGATGCGGATTGGCGCCCGATTGCTGAAGTAAAAAACAATGCCCGTATGCACATTCCCGTGTTTGGTAATGGCGATGTAGACTCTCCTGAGCGTGCGGTTGAAATGCGCGATGAGTACGGTTTAGACGGAGCGATGATCGGGCGCGCGAGCATTGGGAATCCTTGGTTTTTCAAACAAGTCAAACACTATTTTGAGACGGGGACTCATGCGGCTCCACCGACTTTGAGCGAGCGCGTGGCTGCGGCACGACGCCACCTTGAGATGTCCATCGATTGGAAAGGAGAACAACTCGGGGTGTTTGAAACGCGCCGCCATTATACCAATTACTTTAAAGGCATTCCTGATTTTAAGCCTTATCGAACCCGATTAGTTACCAGTGACGCTTCGGCGGATGTTTTTGCGACCCTTGATGAAATTGAGCAAGAATTTGGCTCTATGGTGTTTACCCATTAGCCAAAGGTGTTTACGCTTTAGATAAAAGGCGGCGCGTGACACGTTCTGCCCCTAAAAAAGACGCCAAGACTCCGAGGCCTAAAATTGTTACCCCCACCACTAATAAATTACTCCAAGTTAAGGTCACCGGATAAGGTAGGGTTTCTGTGATTAAAACCCAGCCAAATGTAGATTGCCCGAGCACTACCAAAACCCCAAACAATAAGCCTAAAGTCAGCCCCGCCCCGCACATCATAAGGCCGTTGACGAAAAAAGTCCGCTTAATGCCCCCCAAAGGTTGACCCAAAGTGAACAAGGTGCGCAGATTATTCTTCTTTTCGAGCACGAGCATAATTAAAGTGCCGGTCAAGTTAAACACCGCAATGGCGGCAATAAGGCTTATAAAAAGGTAGGTAAAGAGGTTTTCAGAATTAAGCATACGGTAAAGAGCAGCATTTTGTTCCACGCGTGTTTTTACTGTGACTCGGCCGTCAAACACATCAGTGATCTGTGCCTTAAGTCCCTCAAGGTCGCCACTGTTTGTTTTAATAACCAAAGACGAAACCTGATGGTCTTGCCAACCAAAAAGATAGCGTGCCGTCTCAATAGAGGAGAAGACAAAGCGATCATTGACCTGGTCATTGACCTCGTAAATTCCTGAGGCGACGACTTGTTCTGAGCGAAAAACCTGGCTTGGGCTCGTGGCGGCCATAATGTTGGCCCCAGGGATGGGCGCTGATATTTGAATCAAATGACTAAAGTCTCTGGCCGCTAGAGCGAGGTCGGCAGCGACACTGTAGCCTGGAACAACCTCAGGGCGCTCTGGGTTGAACCAGTTTCCTGTATAGACCAAAGTGTCGACTGGGGTAACTAGGGTATAGGCGCTGTCGATGCCGCGGAGCATAGCGACGCGGGCCTGGTTTTTATAACGTAAAAAAACTTTGTCTTCTATAACGCGACCCACAGCCTCTATCCCTGATATATCGCGCAATGCGTTTTGGGTGGAATCATTGTAAACAAATGACTTGCCAGAGTTGGGGATTACCACTAAATCACTGTCAAAAATATTGGTAAAGGCTAGGGCGTAGTCTTTGAGCCCTGTAAACCCCGAAAGCACTAAAAAAAGAGAAAAAGTAGCTATAGCAACTGCCCCAACAGCAATACGCGAAAGCAAGCCCACGGCATGTCGGCTGTGTTTGGCCAGCAAATAGCGCTTAGCGATGAAATAAGGGAGGTGGCCCATCAGCTCTTCTTTCGGCGCTCGAGCAGAGAAGGATCAGTTATTGGATTTTGACCTCCTTTTACGGCTTGTTCGATTTGTCCGATATACTCGAGGGAATCGTCATTAAAAAAACTCAAATCGGGCATCTTGCGCAATTGGTTTTTGGTCAAAAGCGCGACTTGATGTTTGATACTTGGTTTTAAGGCAGAAAGTTCAGAGACTACCTGAGTCCCTTTGTCGGCAGGAAAAACACTGACATAGACTTTGGCCAGACTTAAATCTACAGTCACACTGACCTTGGTCACCGACACAATAAGGTTGCTCGCTCCGCCGTCTTTTAAAAGACGATTGAGTATTTGCGCGAGGTCTTTTTGTAAGACACTACTTATTTTTCTTTGTCTTTGACTTTCTTCCATGGTACAAAAATAGGATAAATACTGCTTTGGCACGGGTTTTTATTATTTTTGAACTAAAGCTATTTTATGAAGGCTATAGAGCATATTGGAATTGCAGTATCAGATTTAGAACAAAGCATAGCCTTGTATACGGCGCTTTTAAACACCCCTTGTTATAAAACTGAAGAAGTCGATTCCGAACAGGTGACCACGGCCTTTTTCCAAAAAGGCGATCAAAAAATCGAACTACTCGCCTCAACCAATCCTGAGGGCACAATCGCTAAGTTTATCGAAAAAAAAGGCCAAGGGATTCATCATATTGCTTTTGCCGTCACAGATATTAAGGCTGAGGTGCAGCGCCTCAAAGCCGAAGGGTTTGTTTTTGTCAGCGAGGAGCCCAAGCGCGGGGCCGACAATAAATGGGTAGTCTTTATGCACCCAAAATCAGCTGGTGGGGTACTGGTCGAGCTTTGCCAAGAAATAATGCCTTGATGTTTTGTTTTGCCCTGAAGAATTACTGCTTATATTTGCAGCCTAATTTTGGTCCTATAGCTCAGTTGGTTAGAGCACCTGACTCATAATCAGGTGGTCCCTGGTTCGAGCCCAGGTGGGACCACAAGTAAAATAAAGGCCTCACAGCGATGTGGGGTTTTTTATTTAATATTTTAGCAGTAACTTTGAGAAATAACCACCAAATACTAAGAATATGAAGCAAGTTTGTTGTAGAGATTTAGGTAATGATTGTGATTTCACGGTATCCGGAGAAATCGAAGAAGTTATGGATGCTGTCGCCAGACATGCTAAGGAGTTTCATAAAATAGATGTAACCCCGGAAGTTGCTGAGGCGGTTAAGGGCGTAATGAAAGACGTCTAAAATTGTATTAAGACCATAAAAAAGCCCTTTTCTGAAAGGGCTTTTTTTATTTATACCCGTGATTTTATTTGGCTTGACTCAAGAAAAATAGGGATATATTTTTCTGAACAATTGCAAATTGATTCCTTCCACAGGAAGTGGAGCTAAAATCTCTTGCCAAATGAAGCCCCTATGCGCGGGTGAACCTCGTCAGTAGTTGCAGTACTGAGCAGATAGCGCCCGACGCCTAAGAAAATTTCAAAAGAGAATCCTTTTTGATTGATCCATTTGCGGCCAGCCGCAAACCCAATGGACCACTGGAACTGATTGCCGTTTTCTTGCTCCACAAAACTGCCATCACGCAGCTCTACCCATTCTGTATAAGGCTCTACTAGGGTCAAAGACGAAAAGCCTTCTACAAAAAGTCCTCTAGACCCGTAATCCTTTTGGTCAAAAAAGTAAAAGCGATAAAACGGAGAGAGGGCAAACTTTTGGCTGCCATAATTATCCCCACCAAAATTTAGAAGTAAACTTCCGCCAAGGCCACTTGATTCAGACAGCACATGCTCGTAAGAAATATCTAGGACCGGGCCCACCAAAAGGGATAAGGCGTTGATGCGCAGTTCTGTTTGCGACAAATCTAGCGACTCAGTTGAACCCGCTTCAGAGGGCGTCAAATTTTGGGCATAAGTCTGAAAAACAACCCAAGGGCTCAGAAGTAGGATTAAGATAAATCGAGATCTCATAAATGTAATTTGACAATCGTTCGCAATAACCGCGCCAAAAATAAGTGAAATTTACTCAATCACGGCTCTAAAAAGACGCGGCAATCCAAGGCCTTCGTCCTCAGAGGTTAGCCATATCTCCTTAGGGTTAGCTATATGGATTGCTTCAATTTGAGCAGGTTTTACAGGCAGGACGAATTTTTGCATTTTCGAAGGGTCATAGGGTACAGAAAACTCAGGAAGTAGAAACAGGTATTGAACGCCGTCAAAGGAATAACCCGTAAGGCCCATAAGCCCGGAGGGTTCGTGAAAATCAGCCCCTGTAATTAAGCAACCGACCTTAAGAGAATCCATCGGTTCAAGGGATAAGTTTCCTGGTTTTTTATCAAAAAGGTAAATGGCTGAATTTAAGGTTTCACGATCCTTAGAAAACAAAACCAATTGATCACCAAAGCTAGCCAAGGCCTCAGCGTCAAAAGGGTGCTTTTTCCGTCTTTTAAAGGATTTTTGCGCTTTGTAACTAATGGCGATACTGTCCTGAATCTCAAAGTTTCGACTGAGAATGTAGATCTTTTGATCGCTGCGTTTACCGTAATTATTGCCTGTGTCAGCGATGTAATAGTGGTCTAAATCCGCAGTGATGTCCTCCCAATCAATATTTTTGGCATGAGCAACCGAAATCCGGTTCACAAGCTGACCACCTTGATCAAAGGCAAATAATTCGGTAGTGCCTCCGGAGTCATTAAAGGTCAAAAACAGCCCATTGTTTACCTCAAGCCCCGAGGTTTCATTTATCGCTCGGGGTAAATCTAAAGCCGTTAAAGTCAGTTGTCCGTGACACAATTCTGGGGAAATAAAACAAAGGAGCACCAAGAATATAGGTGCGCGCAACAATAGGGTCATGAGCTTATTGTTTTGGTAAATGAATTTCAATATCTGCCCAATTTACGAATTTGAAGTTTTGTTTTTCAAGTTCATTAAATCCATCCTGAACAATAAATACTCCTTTTGGAAATCCAGGCAAAGACTGTGAAGTGACATCTATTCCATCGGTCTCTTCCGCCCCATCAATTCCGTCAGAAGCGACAATATTGAAAACACCAAGCAATTGTAAAGATTCACGGTCTAAAATTCCATAGCTGTTTGCCCCTTGAATGGAGCACAACAGATATCCTGTGCCTTGACCTTGGTCGTAAAGGGTAAGTCCTTCGATATCATCAACAATTAAATCCGTATCTGTGGATAGGATCAAACGGGCGCCGCGCTTAATGTCTTCTGTAAGGGGGTAGGCCCAAATCCCTGTGTCTTCCTCAGCAATGTACAATGTCTGATGCTCAGGGTCCGCTACGAGGCCTTCTACAGTAGAGCTTAAACTAAATGTGTCTGAATTGTTGATCACAACAGAGCCGTTGTCAGAAGGACTGTAGTTCACCCTAAGAATACGGCCATCTTTATCACTGGCTACAAAATAATGCGCCTCTGATAAACTAAAAGCACAAAGGCCGTATAAGTCACCCATCTCACTACTGATAATTTCGCGATGAATGAGCTGTAGGGAGCCCGTCTCATTTAGGCTAAAAAAATCAATACTATGAGTCGATCTATTGGTGCCAATAACTAGAGCGTTGTTTCGCACTCCAGCTTCATTTGGCGCAAAGAAATTAGGGTTAATGTCGACATTGTTGATATTACCAAAACCAAACCTATTTAATTTTTGGCCACTCAGGTTATAAGTCTCTAGGCCAAATTTTTTGTCAGTCCCGACGATTACAGTGCCCCCTATATTGTGGTTAGGAACCCAGATGCATGGATCATCGGCCCCATCATCTGGGGATTCTACAGGAATTGTTTCGCAGGCGGGAGTCACCTGAAAAATGACCGGGCTGTCATTTTGTGACAACCCGACCATAGAACTAATTAATAAAAAACAAACTAAAAGTTTTTGCATTAGAAGTCGATTTTTACCCCAGCATTCCAGCTGTAGTTATAATACTCTAGTTGCATGGTGCGCTCGGCAACACCTTGATAGTAACGCAGAGGCTGGTTTGTTAAGTTTTTCATCTCGGCAAACAAACGCACCGAGTCACTAAGGGCATAACTTGCGTTAAGATCAACAAAAAGTTGCTGGTCGTAATAGCGGTCTTCCCATTCAGCACCCCCGACTTCATCCAGAGCCTCTCCAGAATAGTTTAGGGAAGCGCGCACGAACATTTTTTTGGTTTCATAGGCCAAAGAGCTGTTGAACATGTTTTGAACAGCCCCTACCAGCGGAATGTCTTCACGACCATCGACACCGTCAGTTGAAGAGTCGGTAAAGGTGTAGTTCCCGTAATACGTCAAGTTTGACAAGAACCCAGGAAGGAATTTGAGTTTACTCTGGAGCGAAACCTCGAAACCAGTAACACTTGCCGTACGGCCATTACGCACTTGAGAGTAAGTCCAGTCGTTACCATCGCCGTAATCGTACTCGGTTGTGGTGTAGGTGTAAAGCCAGTTGTCCATGTTCTTGTGGAATACCCCAAGGGAGATGAGTCCCACACTTCCCATATACTTCTCCGCAGTAAAATCAAAGTTTTGAGAAACCGTGGCTTCTAAATCGGGGTTTCCTTCTTCAATTTCTTGATCTTCGACAATAATCGATCTGAAAGGAACTATGTTAAAGTATCCTGGACGTGCCAGAGAAGTTGTGTAGGCCGCATTTAGCACGATATCATCTGTGAGCTCATGTTGAACCGTGACACTAGGCAAAAAGTTTCCGTAATCTCCAGACCCGGTCAGTTCTTCCACACGCTCAGTACCATCTTCTTCAACAGTATACCCATAACCTGTATACTCAATAGCGGTTTGTTCAAAACGCGCCCCAGCAATCACTTTGGTTTTATCCCCGATTTCAGAGGTCAACATACCATATGCTGCAGTAACCGCTTCTTTGGCATTGTAGTTTGAGGTAATAAATTCTTCCAAAACAGAGACACCTTCACTTGGGGGCATGATCACATCTCCAAGGAATTTTGGCGTGGCAAAAAATCCGTGTTGATAGTCGCTGCCAGGTAGATAATCACTGACAGTATAGTCAGCAAACGCGACATCAGCCATAGTTGGGTATCTCGACTCGACATAATCTGAAAAGTCAAAGAAGTTATTATCTCTTAGTTTTTCTTTGTCCTTGTATTTCCCACCAAACTTAAAGGTCCCTACCTTGGCTACAGGCAGTTTGAAATCGATGCGTAAGCTTTGGTCAGTTTCTTCAGTAAGCCCGTTTTGCTCTGTGGCTTCGTTAAAATTAAAGGCCGACACATCATTCCACTGATCACCAGCAAAACGAATTACAGGGAATTTTGGATCACTGATATCAATGGCAGAAATCGGCACATTTTTTTGTTCAAAACGTATGTAACGCTCATTGGGGCGTTGTTCGTCTGCTTTGGAGGTACTGGCCTTCCATGACATGGCAAGATTCCCAAATTGATGGTCCCCGCCAAGAGCAATTTTATAAGTGCTTTGCGCTTCTAAACGACGGTTTTGATTTTCATCATTGTCGATTCCTCCTTTGGTCTGCTTGCGTACACGCACGGTGTTATCTTCCACATCAAATTTGGCCATGCGCAAACGGAAACGGTTTTCCCAGTCATCACGATTGTTGTACATGCTTTTGATGTAAAACTGGTGGTTGTTATTTAGGGCGTAGTCCAAGTTAGCAGAAATCGAGCGTCGGGTTCTTTTTACATCATAACGACGGATATCGTGCTCGTCAAACGGGCTGTCGGCTGCCCAATCTTCTGGATTGTTCCACACAAATTCGATGTTGTCAGACCCGTAATCGTTAGTTTGTAAACTTGAGCTAACCGTATAGCGGAATTTGTCGCTCACTTTATCTGCCACAATAAAGGAAGCAGCGCCA
>JALRAI010000084.1 GCA_023258055.1 Flavobacteriaceae bacterium
TAAGCCATTATTACTTTCCGATGTTTGAGGAAGTTTTTGCTCAATATGGGCTGCCCTTGGAGATGAAGTATTTGGCGATAGTGGAATCAGCCCTAGTCCCCACTGCCACCTCACGAGTTGGGGCGCGTGGACTTTGGCAGTTTATGTTTCAAACAGGCAAGATGTTTGATTTAAAAGTCAACAGTTATGTAGATGAGCGTTGTAGCCCTTTGAAATCTACCATTGCTGCGGCTCAATATCTCAATCAGCTTTATGACATATTAGACGACTGGGATTTGGCTCTTGCAGCCTATAATAGCGGCCCTGGCAATGTCAGCAAGGCCATTCGTCGCTCTGGAGGACGCAAAAATTATTGGAATATTCGTTCTTTTTTGCCCCGTGAGACTGCGGGCTATTTGCCCGCATTTTACGCCACGATGTATATTTTTGAATACGCCCAAGAATACGGATTAACCCATAGCGAGCCCCAACCCCATTTTGCCACCACCGACACGGTTGAGGTTAAAGAAATTGTGGCGCTTTCTCATGTAGCTCAATTGACCCAAACACCACAAGAGACCCTTGAATTTCTAAATCCTGAATACACCTTGGGATTGATTCCATATGTTGAGGGTCGTCCTTACTATTTGCGATTGCCGGTTTCCGATGTTGGGGTGCTTGTGGAGAACACAGACAGTCTTTACCGTCTAGCGCGCGCTGATTTTGCCCAAAGAGAAAAACCTTTGCCAGAGCTTGTAGACCAAAACAACCGTATTCGTTATCGAGTGAAAAGCGGCGATTATCTCGGAAAAATTGCGAACAAATACGGCGTGTCCGTGGCGCAAATAAAGCGCTGGAATGGCCTCAAGAGCACCCAGCTCAGAATAGGCCAACGCCTGACCATTATCCCAAGGAGAATTCCTGTAAACAGCAGCAGTACCTCAAGCAGCCCTCAGAACAATCAAAAGTCTAATGGGGGCAAGGCCCAAAACTCAAACGGCGATGTATATGTGGTGCAAAGAGGAGACTCTTTGTGGGCCATCGCCCAGAAGCTGCCAGGAATCAGTATGGAGGATTTAAAAAAATGGAACGGTATTAGTGGGTCAGAGATTAAACCAGGAATGACGTTAAGCCTAAAACCCCGATCATGAGAAAACTTATGGCCTTTTTTGCGATGGCCCTTGTTTTGGCCTGTGGCCAAAACAACACCACGGATCGCACCTACCTACCAGAATCTGTTGGCTCTATTAATGCCCTGCAAGTGGTTACCACCCAAGAGCTTTGGGATGGCCCTGTTGGGGACAGTATTCGCACGTGGTTTGGGGCGCCAACTCCAGGCCTGCCCCAAAATGAACCTCTGTTTAGCATGAGCCATTTGGCCCCGGAGCACTTTAGTGATTTTGCCCGAAGTTCTCGACTTATTCTTTCGTTAGAACTAGCAGATCAAGACACCACAGGATTAAAAACTAATGCTTTCGCCCGTCCACAACTCATGGCTATAGCAAAAGGATCAAGCCCAGAGCGTTTAATGGCTTTAGTACAATCAAAAAAATCGATCTGGATTGCTCAAATGAAGGCTTTTGAACTCAAAGAGCGTCAACGTCGTACCCAGATTTCCCCAAAGATACCCGAAGGATTAGGTGAGGATTTTGGTGTTGAATTCCAGATGCCTTCAGCCTATCGCACTGCTGCTGCAACCAAAGAGTACTATTGGTTTAGAAAGGAGCTAGTGTCCAGTGGCAGCACCAATATTTTGGTGTATTCAGCCCCTTTGAGCATGATTCCTGAGCAGGCCGAGCACCCCGGTCGATATATAAGACACGTCAGAGATGCTGTCGGCGCCCGTCTATTGCCAGTAGAAGACGATTCAAAATTTATAACCGACACCACTTACGTTCCGGAGATTACATTAGAGACCATTCAGGGCCGCCCTGCGATTGTTTCACGGGGGATTTGGACTTTAAGCGATGCTTACATGGCTGGGCCCTACTTAAATATGGCTATTAAAGACTCAATAAATCAGCGCTATTTAGTCTTGGAAGGGTTCAGTTATGCGCCATCTACAGCTAAAAGAGACTTACAGTTTGAGCTCGAATCCATTCTCAGAAGCCTAAAGTTTGTCAACTGAGTAAAAGTCAAAGCGAAGACTCATAGCAAAACATCAGAGTCTCCACTAAAACAAGGCTGCTAAAGCAAGGTTACTAAAGCAAGACTCTACAGCAGAGCTCTACAGTCAATTGTAAAGGAAGAGGAAAAAATCTGACGCCTGGAAAAATAAAAAACAATCAGTTATTTGCTGTCTTCAGCCTTATCTGATTTGTCTTCCTTTGAAGCGTCTTTGAATTCTTTGATACCACTGCCTAGCCCGCGCATGAGTTCAGGAATTTTCTTTCCGCCAAACAATAACAAAACCACAACCACAATTAAAATGATTTGTGGAGCGCCGATTACTAAGGGTAAAATTTGAGCCGTCATGGAGTAAGAATTTATTAGCAAATGTAACAAGAAATACTAACATACGGCGTTTTGACTTTAAGTTTAAGAGATTCCGCGTACATTTGTTTTTGTAAGTGTTTTAATAAGTCCTAACACATGGCCCGTAAGACTTCAGGCAAAAAAAGTTTCAGAAAAAGATTGGTGCACAAATACCGGCTGTTAGTGCTCAATGAGGACACTTTTGAGGAGCGTTTCTCATTTAGACTCAACAGACTCAATGTTTTTGTCATCACTGTTTTTTCAGCTTTGGTCTTAATCGTGGGGACCACCTTACTTATTGCGCTGACACCGCTTCGTGAATACATCCCTGGCTATGCCTCAACACAACTGATCAAAAAGGCGGCTACTTTGAGTGAATTGACCGATTCGCTGCAACAGCGACTAGTGACTAACGACACTTATCTTCAGTCTATTCGTGAGGTATTGACGGGAAACCTGAAGCCGGCGGCCTTGAATAAAGATTCAATTATCGAAGCAGTCGCCCGGGAAGTAGATGCCCAGTTATTAGCCGCCTCCAAAGAGGATTCTCTTCTGAGAGAACGCGTACAACAAGAAGACAAGTACAACCCCCTAACTGATGGCTCGGGTCAAGATATTGTTCTTTTTCCCCCAGTGTCAGGGGTTGTTACAGGAACCTACGACCCACAAGAAAAACACTATGCGGTAGATATTGCCACAGTTAAAAACACCCCCGTAAAAGCCACGGCTGACGGCACAGTCATTTTGGCCGAGTGGACCGCAGACACAGGCTATGTAGTGGTCCTGCGCCATAAGGACAACCTGATTTCTGTATACAAACACAACGCTTCTTTATCTGTAGCTCAAGGGGACTTAGTTAAATCAGGTGAGGTCATTGCCGCCTCTGGAAATACAGGATCCTTAACCACTGGCCCACATTTACACTTTGAATTGTGGAGCGAAGGCTATCCTATAAACCCCACTAATTTTATTGATTTTAATTAATGGGAATCAAAGGTTTTTTTGCAAAAATATTGGCCGCTCGAACCCATCAAAAAATACAGCGATGGGCTCAAGACCCGATAGGCACCCAAAGAAAGGTGTTAGCCACCCTCATTCAAGGGGCGAAAAACACCAAATTCGGTCAGGACCACAATTTTGACGCGATCCACAGCCACGAAGATTTTGTCGCTCGGGTACCGATTCGCGATTACGAGGCCTTGCGATCTTATGTGGACCGCATGGTAGACGGACAAGCTGACGTGCTTTGGCCGGGAAAGCCTCTTTATTACGCCAAAACAAGTGGGACGACCTCAGGGGCCAAGTATATTCCTATTACCAAAGATTCTATGGGGCATCATATCGAAAATGCAAAAAACGCCCTATTGCTTTATATCAATCAAACCAAGAACACCAGTTTTGTCTCTCGCAAGATGATTTTTCTACAAGGGTCACCGGTATTGACTCAGAAAAATGGGGTACAGTTAGGGCGTCTTTCGGGTATAGTGGCTCATTATGTGCCTAGTTATTTGCAGCGCAACCGCATGCCGTCTTGGAAAGTGAATTGTATTGAAGACTGGGAGACTAAAGTCGAGGCCATCGTCCATGAAACAAAGGATCAGGATATGGCCCTAATCAGCGGGATTCCTTCATGGGTTCAGATGTATTTTGAAAAATTGATCAAGACCACGGGAAAACCTGTGGGCGAATTGTTCCCTAATTTTAATTTGTTCGTTTACGGTGGAGTTAATTTTGAGCCCTATCGCCAAAAGTTTCAGCAGCTCATTGGTCGCAAAACGGACAGCATCGAACTCTACCCTGCTTCTGAAGGCTTTTTTGCTTTTCAAGACCGCCAAGACGACACGGGGCTTTTATTACAACTCGATTCAGGTATATTTTACGAGTTTGTCAAAACCTCGGAATTTTTTGATCCCTCGCCCCGCAGGCATACATTGGAGGCTGTTGAGCTCGGGGTGGATTATGTGATGATTATTTCTACCAATGCGGGACTTTGGGGCTATAACATAGGGGACACAGTGCAATTCACCAGCTTGCAGCCATTTCGCATTCGAGTGAGTGGACGCCTCAAGCATTTTATCTCTGCCTTTGGAGAGCATGTTATTGGTAAAGAGGTTGAAGAAAGTATGACCTACGCCTTGCAAAAATGTGGGGGATCAATCTCGGAATTTACCGTGGCGCCACAGATCACTCCAGAGGGCAATCAGTTGCCTTATCACGAGTGGTTTGTGGAGTTTGAAACCCATCCTGAGGATTTAAAGGCCTTTGCCCAGGCGCTAGATGAAAAACTTCAAGAGCAAAATGTTTATTATGCAGATTTGATCCAAGGAAAGGTGCTTCAGCCCTTAATTATCAGTGAAGTTTCGAGTGGGGGTTTTAATGAGGTCATGAAAAGTTTGGGTCGATTTGGCGGACAGAATAAGGTGCCGAGACTGGCCAATGATCGCGCCCTGGCCGACCCACTGAGTGCGTGGACACACAATTAGTCGTATCTTTGTCCAGAAAATGAGTCAACCAATCGGACATACGCGCACAAGGGCTCAGGAGAGCTCTAACGCGATAGAGCGGGTGTACATCACCATGCGACATTTGTTTAACCGCGGGTTTTACAAACCAATGGGCGTCAGCGGAACCGCTCTGAGAGAAGCTCTTTTAACCTTACGCCCTGAAATTTACGGTTCCATAGCCGAAGAAAAAATCGAGTTACAAGGCTTAGTTTATATCATGGACCGCTTACCTTATGGAATAGAGCAATGTCAATTCATTGCGCTGACCAGTGACGAAGGTTACAACAAATCGCACATTCCCGCAATCATTCCTCCTAAGCGCCGCAGGCACTGTTATCGTATTGACGAGCAACAGATGAATATTGTGATCACCCGCGGGCGCAGTGAGATTTACGATATTTTGACCCACCTGACCTTTATGTACATCGAGTCTCACAAAATCATGAAACAGGTTTTGGTGTCCAAGGAAGAGGGATATATCCTGAGCAGAGATTGGCAGAAATTTTCAGAAACAGCGACACAGAAGGGAGAAATCACAGAAGCCCAGCGCGAACTCGCGCTCATGCATGCCGCGAGTTTCCTAGGCCGCACCTTTGAGGAGGTTCAAGCCTCATATCCGCTTTTTGCCCAAAAGCAAGACCCCGACCATTTTATAAGACTGATCTACCATTTAGGCCAAGGAGCAATCGATGAGGTTATCGATAAAACCAAGGCACGTCAGATTTCATTTAGCCCTGTGTTAAGGGAGCGCCTAGGACACCATATTCATGGTGAGCGCTGGGCCAAACGCATCAAGGAGTCCCTTGTAACTATGGGCGCCATAAGCCGCCCAATGCACATTATCAGCGCGAACATGCACAGTGTCATGAACACTTTGTATGCCCCGAAAGCCTTACCCAAGGAAGCCGCGAAAAAATCAAGTCTCGCGCTATACGAATACCTCAGTCAGAGTGAGAATCAACAAGCCCGCCAAAAGGTACAGGCTTATGCCCAAAAAAATGGCATGATTTATTTGGACGATCAAAGCCAGGCCAATATCGATGTCCAAATTATTGATCTTGGGAAAGCTCTGCCTGAGCGTTATCCTGAACACTCAGCAGACACCCCTGTTTTGATTGTAATGGACTACGCCTTTGGGGAGCAGGCATATGAGACCATGGACGAGTTACTCAAGCCTTTGACCCTATCTGGAAAAACACATTTTATGCCTGTAGAGTCCATCTCCATTATGGGTAAAGCCGGCATTTTAGAAGGGGGTAAAGGAGATATTATGATTCCTAGAGCACATATATTTGAAGGCACCGCGGATAATTATCCGTTTAAAAACAAACTAAAGCTCAAGGATTTCGAGGGGCTTAATGCTTATGCCGGCACCATGATTACCGTGTTGGGCACCTCTTTGCAAAACAAAGATATTTTGAGTTTTTTCCACAACTCTTCTTGGGATGTGATCGGCCTGGAGATGGAAGGGGCACATTACCAAAAAGCCATTCAGGCAGCCTCAAAGATAAGAGGCAGCATTACCCCTTCGGTAGTGGTGCGCTATGCCTATTACGCCTCGGACAACCCCTTAGAAACGGGGAGTACATTGGCCTCAGGGGGCTTGGGCACCACTGGGGTGCGCCCGACTTATGCTATAACAGAAAAAATCATCGAGCAAATCACGCAACAAGACTAAGGCCTCGGCGTTATAGGTTTGTACTCAACCAAAGCCGTCAAAGCCAATAACAAAACCTGTTAACCACAACAGAAATCATTGAAATTCCGATATTTGCCCCTGATGGAATCAAATAACACAAAGAGAAACACAACTGCCATCCTGGTTACAGGGGCCGCAGGGTTTATAGGGTCTAACTATGTAAACCATTATGTGCCGGGTAGCAGCGCACATTGGGTCGTATTGGACAAATTGACCTATGCAGGAAGCCTCGAAAACCTTAGCGAGCTGGAAGGCCTATCGAACTATACTTTCGTCCAAGGGGATATTTGTGATCGGCATTTACTCAAAGGGCTATTTAAGCAATATCAGTTCGACACTGTGGTCCACTTTGCCGCCGAGTCTCATGTAGACAATTCTATAACCGGACCCCGTGCCTTTGTAGAGACGAATCTTTTAGGCTCTTTTGAGCTTTTGCACGCGGCCTACGAGCTTTGGATGGAAGGCCCCAACGCCTTAAAAAGCCAATTTGCGCATGCGCGTTTTTTGCATGTGTCTACCGATGAGGTTTATGGGACCTTAGGGGAGACTGGTCTTTTTCGCGAAGACACGCCCTATGCGCCAAATAGCCCGTATAGCGCTTCTAAAGCAGGTTCTGATTTGCTGGCCCGCAGCTATTTTCACACTTATGGATTTCCTGTGGTGACCACAAATTGTTCGAACAATTACGGTCCTAATCAGCATTGGGAAAAACTCATCCCTACCATCATTCGCAAGGCTATTTCAGGCCA
>JALRAI010000085.1:0-1613 GCA_023258055.1 Flavobacteriaceae bacterium
TGCCCGCTGTGCAATGGCCTGAAAAGACCCCATATCATAAAGAAGCTCAGCAATATGTGCAAAATCACTTTCCTGATAACCTGGGCAGCCTGGATCATGATTTTGTTTATCCGCTCGACCACAAGACGGCTGAAATTTGGTTAGAAGATTTTCTGAAATACCGCTTTGAATATTTTGGGCATTATGAAGATGCGCTGGTGAGTCAGGAGCACCTTTTGCATCACAGTTTGCTCTCGCCACTGATCAATGTCGGTTTACTGAGTCCGCAATTCGTCATGAATCGCGTTTTGGATTACGCCGCAAAAAATGTCACACCCTTGAACTCGACCGAAGGTTTGGTGCGTCAAATAATGGGTTGGCGAGAGTTTATCCGCGGGGTCTATCAGGCCAAAGGCAGCCAGGAGCGCACCACAAACTTTTGGGGGCACAAACGTGAAATCCCAAAAAGTTTTTATGACGGGACAACAGGGCTTTTTCCAGTAGACTCGGTCATTAAAAAGCTCCACAAAACGGCTTATGCCCATCATATCGAGCGACTTATGGTCCTGGGCAATATCATGGTCCTTTGTGAATTTGATCCCGATGAGGTTTATCGCTGGTTCATGGAGTTTTTTATCGATGCCTATGATTGGGTGATGGTGCCAAACGTCTATGGCATGAGTCTATTTGCTGATGGTGGCATCATGAGTACAAAACCATATATCAGCGGGAGTAATTATCTGATGAAAATGAGTGATTATCCCAAAGGCTCGTGGCAAGAGATTTGGGATGGCCTTTTTTGGCGATTTATGGACAAACACCGCTCGTTCTTTTTGTCTAACCCGCGTCTGGCCATGCTGGTGCGTAGCCTAGACAAGATGAAGCCTGAAACTTTAGAGCGTCATTTGTTAAACGCACAAAACTTTTTGGATGGCTTGGATGCAGAATTATCCGCCACCGCAACTAAAAATTAATTATATTCACGTTATGGGAGTAGGTTATATCGTACTATACACATTTGCCTTGTGTCTTGTTTTGGGCCTTTTAGCGTTAACCGCTGATCGCGCCTAATCATGATTTGGAATCAGCAAGACATAACTACAGCCGATAGAGTCACACGGCTGAGGATGATCAATGCCATTACCGGAATAAAACCCGCTAATTTAATTGGGACCCAAGATGATGCGGGTCATCACAATTTGGCTGTTTTTAGCTCGGTGGTGCATTTGGGCAGTGATCCTGCACTTATTGGTTTTATTCTTAGACCCTATGGCGAGGTTCCGCGTCACACCTGGCAAAATATACAGGCCACGGGTCATTACACCATCAATCATATTCCAGAGTCGTTTACTGAGCAAGCCCATTACACTTCGGCAAAGTTTCCGCAGGAGGTTTCTGAGTTTGAGCGCTGTGGTTTTACCCCAGAATGGGTTGCCGGGTTAAAGGCGCCTTTTGTCGCAGAGAGTAAACTCAAAATAGGTCTCAGTTTTGAGTCCGCCACCGAAATCCCGATAAACGGGACCACTCTTGTGATCGGCCGCATCATTTATTTGTCCATACCGGATCAGTACATCGATTCGGCAGGCGAATTGGATTTGGCCCAAGCGCAGAGCACCGGTATTTCAGGACTCAAC
>JALRAI010000085.1:1623-7160 GCA_023258055.1 Flavobacteriaceae bacterium
AATACCCTTACGCCAGACTTAGTGCGCTGAGTGATTGGTCTCCACCGAATCTCGAAGGACAGTAATTGGCTTGTCCACATTGCCTGAGTAAAACACAAGAATTTCTGCGGGCTCGGTTCCGTTATTTTCGCCGTGATGCCACTGATTGACCATTTCTGCAATTACGTCACCTGCCTTCATTTTTAGCGTATCTCCAGCCTCGCTGATTACCGTAAGCTCACCCCGTAGTAGCATTCCAGCATTAATTACAGGGTGACGGTGTACCGGTAATTTAGTGTTCGGTGGAATGGTAATGCTCAAAGCAGTAATCTCTGGACGCTCAGAATCATAATCAGGCAGAGTTGAACCGTTCCAGCTCTGGGTGGTTTTTAGGAGGGTTTTTACTTGGACTTTTTGAATCGAGTCGCTCGTGGGTTTTATCGGTCCGCTTGTGCCAGTGTGGCTGCAACCCATCAAGCCCCCCAAGACGGATATAAATCCGGCCTTGATCCTCATGCGAATTTTGTCTTTAACGCGGCAGGAATTAGAGGAAATTAAACGAGAAAGTGAGTTCACAAGATAAATTTTATCGATCAATGATTATTTTTCCGGTCAGACTTTGCTGAGCCTTGATAATTTCATAAAAATAGAGGCCAGATTTTAAATGGGCCACTGAAATTAAGTCACTTGGTGTTTTACTGCTCAGTACCACTCGACCATTGAGGTCACGCATTGTGAAACTGGACCAATCGCCTTGGTTTAAGTGAATGATGTGATTGGCAGGATTAGGGTAGATTTTGTTGTTGTAGTTAGGGACATTAACCGTCAAATTCACACAAGGACTAAACGAATAATTTCTCAGCACACTGAATACGTCTTCTTCAACTTGGTAAAAGGCAGAGTTTTCGCCAAATTGATAGCTCCCGCCAGGATAATAGCCATTGGTGATGAAAATAAAACCATAATCGTTGTTTTCGTTAAAATAAAGGTCTGACAGAAGGCCATAAGCCTCACCCGGGTGCCCAAACATTGAGACGTCCGAAAAAACAATGTCTCCCTGATTCGTGTTGGTTATTCTGTGGACCCCCAGACCCCATGAGTTGAATAGGTTGTAGTAATTGTTTCCATTTGAGCCGTTATAGGTCCAATTATTTTCGAGCATGCTATCGACTGAAGCCGCATTGAGAATCTGAATGTCTTCGAGAGTATCATTTATCCCGATACCATCATTCATCATCATGCTCATTATTTTGGCTAAATCGCCTGCTGAGATGCGCAACCCACCTTGGGGCGCAAAGAGTAAGCCATTGCTGCCAATCTCATAATTGGCATATTCTGGAGGTTCAGGCATAATGCCATTATAATTGTCCGCTTGGGGTATGGCATCTCGATAGAGGACCGCAAGGTTTTCAATGTTTTGTAAATCTTGAATATTAAAAGATCCATCAATATCCAGGGGGTCAAATAACAGCTGTTTCATGTAAAGATCAAAACGAATCTCGGAGATTGCTTCAATCAGGGTAGCAATAAGTCCATAGTTGATGTTGGCGTATTGAAAGTACTGACCAGGCACCTGATTTAAAAACATGTTGTTGTTAAAGTAATCGCCTCCTTCAACGAGGATCTCCGAAATGTTTGGCGGCGGCATTTGGTTGTAACTGGCGTTGAGAAAAGCACTGTATGTGGATCCGTCATTCAGTGTTGAGGTGTGGGTTAAGAGCATCCTAAAGGTGATGCTCACATTGGGGTAACTTTGGTTCCTCACCTCATAAGGAAGGTAGTTGTTGATTGGCTCGTCAAGATCGCAGTACCCCTCCTCACACAAGTTCAGCAGTCCAATCGCAGTGACAAGTTTACTGATTGAAGCAATTCTGAAGTAGGTGTTGTTTGAGATCTCAATGTTATTGTTGAGATCTGAATAACCAAAATTAAAGACATCGGCCGGTTGATTTTGACAAATGGAGAGAACGGTTGCGCCGATGATGTTATTTTCCTCCAGGACGGACTGTAACTCTTGTTCAAGCGACTGCGCCAATAGAACTTGAAAGCCTGGGCTCAAAAAAACGCAACAGAGTAGGTACACTCTTTTTAATGGTCCAAAAAAAGCCATAAAATCCAGCCCGAAGGTCATGTTATTCTATTTCTTGAGTATTTTTTTTGAAATTCTTTGGCCATCGGCAGTTTCAAATTCAAAGACATAAGCCCCCGAGGAGAGGTGCCGAATGTCAAATTGCATGATGTTTTGATTGATCGATTGACTAAAATGGAGACTCCCCTTGAGATCGTAGACCTGGAGCTTAACCAATTCACCGGGTATGGATCCGTAAGACATTTGAACCTGCCCAGAGGTTGGATTCGGCCCTAAATGAATGGACTTTGTGAACGCATCAATGTCATCGATCGACAGGGCTTCAACAATGTCCATAACTTCTTGAGCCGAGAGGCCCCGGTTATAAATCAAAATATCGTCGAGCACCCCAGGAAACATATTGTTAGGTACATTGGCTTGTGTGCCCACGGTAAAAGGATAGACACTCTCGATTAAATTTGAGCCATAAACTCTCTGTGCGGCTAAGTTGCCGTCGAGATAAAGGTAAGCGGTATTGCCGTCGTAAACTGCGGCCACATGCATCCAAACCCCAGTCATTACCGGAGCGCTATCAATAGGAGGGTCTACATTTATGTTCCAGCGTATGGCTTGTTCTGGAGTAATGCCTAGATAATAACCACCGACCCCAAAATCGGCCCAATTGTTCAAAAGGCCAGTCCAATCCGTGATGGTTTCGTCAATTTTCATCCAAACACAAAGCGACATGGCATTTTCTGCGCTAAAGTCATAAATCGTCGGTGCAGATTGTGTGTCCAGATATTGATTGATGAGTTTGAGCGCCATATCAGGCTCGCCGTAACGATTTTGCGCCGGCAGCAAGAATCCGCCGGTTGGAAAAGGATCCAAAGGCACCGTGTTTTGGGTGCTATAGTTATCATAATCATTACCGTCGAGTTTGTAGTAACCCTGTAATCCATCTTGTGGGATTTGTGCCATTAAAATCGCTGTCCATAGCAGTGTGCCGCTCAGAATGATGCTTTTGAAAAAGCCCTGATACTTAGTCATGAGGTTTGGTTTTTGGTTAGAATCGATTGAAAGTCAACACTTAAAAGTAAACAAAAAATCAAACCAAATGATATGGGATTTGATTAAGTAACTGTTTTGTGGGTTAAAGGGGCGGGCATGACTAGGGGTTCTATCGATTTGACCTCTTGTTTGGCCTAGGACCTGCTTAATTTTGTAAATTAGTGGGGTTATGAAACCAGACCAATCACTGATCAGAACCATTGCTGATTTCCCAAAACCAGGGATACAATTTAAAGACATCACTCCACTGTTAAAAGATCCAAAGGCGGTCGAGCACTGTGTTGCCGCTATGTTGCCAGATCCATCAGTGGAGGTGGATATGGTGGTGGGTATTGAATCCAGAGGGTTTATTATGGGGCCTTTGCTGGCTCAATCCCTGGGTTGTGGTTTTGTCCCTATTCGTAAAAAAGGGAAGCTACCTGCTCAAACGCTACAGGAGTCCTATGATTTGGAGTACGGCAGTGCGACCATAGAAATTCATCGTGACGCTATTGCGCCAGGGGACCGTGTCATGTTACACGATGATGTTTTGGCCACCGGAGGAACTGCCGCGGCCGCAGTCAAATTAATTGAGGCTTTGGGCGGAAAAGTCGTGTGCTGTAGCTTTATTATTGAACTCACCCAGCTCCATGGTAGAGCTTTGATCGATGCTTACCCCATCAAATGGGCGTATCAATTTTAGCGTTTTAATCTAAAGCATTCGTCGTGACCCAATAGCGATAAGCAATGAGGGCCAGTTGCCATTTTTTTGCCTTGGCCAAATCGACTCTTCTTGCGGTCAAACTCGGCAACACAAGTCGATTAATGCGCGCTAGGGTTTTAAATAAGCTTTGTTTCATAGGTCGGTAACTCAAAGGCCTAAGGTATAAAATAAATAAGGCATATACCCCATGGCACGCACTGAATTTGTATCTTCGTGGACCAAATTAGCCTATGAGTTTTCTCTATTTATTTTTGGGTTTAACGGCCTTAGTTATCGGGGGCGAATATCTGGTGCGCTCTGCCGTAGGGCTCTCTTTTAAGTTTAAACTCTCAAAAATGATCATCGGCCTTACGGTGGTTTCTTTTGCCACTTCGGCTCCTGAGTTGTTAGTGAGTTTAAGTGCAGCCTTAAATGGGTACAGCGCTATAGCCCTAGGCAATGTCATCGGATCAAATATTGCTAACATTGGTCTTGTCCTCGGGATAACCGCCCTGATCAGTCCTATAGTGATTGATCACGACTTTTATAAGCTCAATTGGCCTGTGATGTTTTCGGTCAGTGTGGCTTTGACCTTTTTATTGATTTATCAAGGAGGAATTTCCTTTGGGGCAGGGGCCGGCCTGTTTGCCTGTCTTGTAGTTTATCTATTTATGCTCATCAAGCGCAACAAGCGCGAAACTATAGAGGAGGAGCAGTCGATCGAAGGTATAGATGAATCCTTAGCCGAGGTTTCTGGATTTAAAATAGGCCTTTGGCTGATCATCGGTGCCCTGGCGCTTTATTACGGCAGTGAGTGGTTGGTCAAAGGGGCTGTGGAAATCGCCACAGACTTAGGGGTGAGTCAGCGTGTTATTGCCGTTACGGTAATTGCCGTAGGCACAAGTGTTCCTGAACTGGCAGCTTCTGTAATCGCCGCCATAAAAAAAGAGAAGGCCTTGTCTTTAGGCAACCTTATTGGCTCCAATATTTTTAATATTGCCTGTGTTTTGGGATTGACCTCTATGATTCATCCTATTAAGATTGATCTGGCAGAATTTTTGCCCGCGGATTTATACTGGATGGTTGGTTTTGCGGCAGCCTTACTGGTATTGATCGTACTGCCGAGTCCGCACCGTATCGGTCGTTACGAAGGACTATTTTTACTCGTGGCTTATGCTGTTTTTGTCAGCTTAACCATACAATAAGCATATTTTTTAGCATTACCCTCTTTTTTAGGGGGTTGTTAATAAAAAACACTTCTTTTTTCATAACAATCTTTAAAATTTTAGGGGGTAGTATGTTGAATTAAATTATTTTTGCCGCATAATTTAATAATTTAACAACTATGTCCACCTTACGATTTCAAGCGCTAAAAGAAACTCTTGGGCGCAGACCAGTATCTGTTACCGAACCTGCTCGCCGTTCTGAGATTTTCGGTCAAAATGTGTTTAATGAAAATGCCATGCGTCAATATTTGACCAAGGAATCTTTCAAATCAGTTCAAGAGGCCGTGCTCAAGGGCACTAAAATTGACCGTACAGTAGCGGATCAAATTTCTACTGGAATGAAGGAGTGGGCTATCGCCAAAGGCGCCACCCATTATACCCACTGGTTTCAGCCGCTTACCGGAGCGACTGCAGAAAAACACGATGCGTTTTTTGAAACTATCGATGGGGGACAAGCGATAGAAAAATTTGGAGGCGGCCAATTGGTACAGCAGGAGCCTGATGCTTCTAGTTT
>JALRAI010000086.1 GCA_023258055.1 Flavobacteriaceae bacterium
TGCGGTTCTGTTGCCTCGGGATCCGGACCCACAAGAATTACCCCCATACGTCTGTTGGGTCGAGTTGTGGGTTTGCCAAAAATGCGCAGATCAGCAAAGGGGAGGGCCGTTATTTTCTCTAAGCCTTCGTATTGAGGGTTTAGGCCGTTTTCACTCGCGAGTATCACGGAGGATGCGCCAGGCGCGCGTAATAGGATATCTCCTATCGGTAAACCGAGTATAGCCCGCAGGTGTAGCTCAAATTCATTAAGATTTTGGGTCTGTGCCAGGGTGACCATACCCGTGTCGTGAGGTCGAGGAGATAATTCAGAGAAAAAGACCTCTGTACCAGCGATGAAGAATTCTACACCCCAAATTCCTGGACCTCCTAGAGCTTGTGTCACTTTTGCCGCCATTTCTTGGGCTTCTTGTAGGACATCATCGCCCATGGCTGCAGGTTGCCAACTCTCGCGATAGTCCCCGTCTTTTTGGCGATGACCAATGGGCGGACAAAAAAGTGTTCTGCCATTATTTTGAGTTACCGTGAGTAGCGTTATTTCGTAGTCAAAGTGAATGAATCCCTCTATGATGACCATATTAGCGTCACCACGAGCCCCCTCTTGTGCATAAGTCCAGGCCTTTTCCAGATCTTCCATTTTATGGGCCGTAGATTGACCTTTGCCACTGGAGGACATAAGAGGCTTTATCACGCAGGGAAATCCTATGTTTTGGGCGGCATTATTTAAAGTCTCGAGAGAATCCGCATAGGCAAAGGGCGCAGTTTTCAAACCGAGTTCATCTGCCGCCAAATCTCTGATGGCCTTGCGATTCATGGTAAAATTAGCCGCTTTGGCCGAAGGAATCACTTTAATACCTTGGGCCTCATAATCATAAAATCGCTCCGTGCGAATCGCTTCTATTTCAGGAACAATAAAATCCGGCTTGTGTTTGGCGACAATTTTATCCAAAGCATTACCATCGAGCATATTGATGACCTCAGACTCTTGGGCTACTTGCATGGCAGGGGCGTTGGCATAATTGTCCACGGCTATTACGTATTGTCCCAATCGCTGGGCGGCAATAACGAATTCTTTGCCTAATTCTCCTGAGCCCAAAAGTAAAATACGTGCCATGACCAGTAATTAGGGTTTATGTGCTTAGTGATCTGCGCCGGCTAAAGCGTCTTTAATGCGTTTCATCGCCTCTTTAATATCTGATTCTGAAGCGGCATAGGAAATACGAATACAATCAGGATCGCCAAAGGCCTCACCAGTTACTGTGGCTACGCCGGCGTGCTCTAACAAAAATAGGGCAAAATCACCTGCAGAATTTATCCTTTGTCCTTTTAGAGTTTTTCCGATATAATAAGAAATGTCCGGAAATACATAAAACGCCCCTTCAGGAACATTAGTTTTAAATCCGGGAATATCCCCTAAAAGAGACAAAATTAGGCTGCGCCGCTCTTTAAATGCATCGACCATGTATTGTATGGCAGAAGGTGGTGTTTCTAAAGCCTTTACCGTAGCTATTTGGGCAATACAATTCGCTCCACTGGTGACTTGACCTTGCATTTTATTGCAGGCCCTTGCGATATAGCTCGGTCCTCCTATGTATCCGATACGCCAGCCCGTCATCGAAAAAGCTTTAGAAACCCCATTTACGGTAACGGTACGCTCGTACATATCCTCAAATTCGGCCATTGAAAAATGACGACCACTGAAATTAATATGCTCGTAGATTTCGTCACTAACAACGATAATCTGGGGATAGTCGAGAAGGACATCGGCCAAAGCGCGCAATTCTTCCTTACTGTACACAGACCCACTGGGATTACAGGGGGAGCTGTAGATCATCATTTTTGTTTTTGGGGTTATGGCCTTGCGCAAATCTTCAGGAGTTATTTTAAAGTCCGTCTCAATGGAGGTTTTAATTTCCACAGGGACACCACCGGCAACCTTGGCAATATCTGCATAACTCACCCAATAGGGTGCAGGAAGTATGACCTCATCGCCGGGATTGAGCAATACTTGCGCCAGATTGGCCAAGGATTGTTTGGCCCCAGTTGAAACGACAATTTGGTCTGCAGCGTAGGTTAAGTTATTGTCGCGTTTGAATTTATGGATGATCGCTTTTTTAAGTTCTGCATATCCATCTACAGGACTGTAAGAATGATAGTCATCTTTGATGGCCTGAATTGCGGCCTCTTTAACAAATTCAGGAATTGTAAAATCTGGCTCTCCCAGACTTAGTCCTATGATCGAGACACCTTCTTCTTTTAAACTTCTGGCTTTGGCAGCCATAGCTAAGGTAGCTGAGGTTGCCATTTCATTAACGCGATCGGATAGTTTTGGATTCATCTTTGATTATAAAGCGGGTTTCATCCCCATGTGTTTTAAATGTCTAAAATGAGCAGCAATGGCTGATCTAGTTGTTCTATATTCGTGGTAGGGTAGGTTGAATTCTTGTGCTGTTTTCTTTACTATGGCCGCTATTTTGGTGTAATGTATATGACTTATGTTGGGAAAAATATGGTGCTCGACTTGATGGTTGAGTCCACCAGTAAACCAATTCATTAAGCGGTTTTTTGTGGAAAAATTAACTGTGGTAAATAGCTGGTGTATGGCCCAAGTATTTTTCATGGTACCCGATTCATCGGGCAGGGGCATAGTGGTATCCTCGATCACATGAGCTAATTGGAATACAATACTCAAAATGAGGCCTGCCGTGTAATGCATCACCACAAAACCAATGAGAATTTGCCACCAAGCCATAGGAAAAAACATCATTGGAATCACCAGCCATATTGTGGCGTATAAAATTTTTGTAATCACCAAAACAGTCCATTGACGCCAAGGATTGGGAAAACGTCCATAGGATAGTTTTCGCTTTAAATAGCGCTGTGTTTGCATGAAATCAGCCGTAATCGCCCAATTAATGGTCAAAAGTCCATAAAACAAGACCCCGTAGATGTGCTGAAATTTGTGAAAGCGTTTCCAAGGCGCGTGCTTTGAAAAGCGCAAAATTCGCCCGGCCTCTAAATCTTCGTCATGTCCGTGAATATTGGTGTAGGTATGATGCAATACATTGTGCTGCACTTGCCAATTGTAAACATTACCGGCAAGAATGTATATACTGCTGCCTAATATTTTATTGATCCAGCTTTTATTAGAATATGCCCCATGATTCGCGTCATGCATGACATTCATACCGACACCGGCCATACCGACCCCCATAACTACGGCCAACAAAAGTTGGACCCATCCAGACATAGGTTGATTCCAAAGTAAAATATAAGGCCCAAAGTAAAGCCCGAACATGACTATGGTTTTAAGGTGCAAATGCCAATTACCTGATTTTGAGAGGTTATTTTCTCTAAAATATTCGTTTACCCTTCGATTCAGGGTTTTGAAAAACTGTGTTTTGTCCGCGCGCGGAAATTTTATCGTTGTATGCCCCACAATAAATGATTGATTTTAGTTTTGGTTGTCCATTGATGATACTAAAATAAGCATCTAGGGCTTAATACTCTAGCGGGAGGAATTAAAATTATCAAGGAAGATGTACTTTTGTCGTTAATAACTAAGATGGAGCTTTTAGAAAAATATTTCCCTCAGCTCAGCCCAGGTCAATACGATCAATTTGCGGCTTTAGACGAGCTTTATCGTCACTGGAATGAGCAGATCAATGTGGTCTCAAGAAAGGATATTGACGCCTTGTATGAGCGCCATGTCCTGCATTCATTGGGGATTGCTAAAGTCGTCCGGTTCAATGCGTCAGCGCGTATTTTGGATGTGGGCACCGGAGGTGGGTTTCCTGGAATTCCCCTAGCTATTTTATACCCAGATACTGAGTTTGTTTTGGTCGATAGCATAGGTAAAAAAATAAAGGTGGTCAACCAGGTGGCCCAAGCCTTAGGCTTAAATAATGTTTCGGCTTTTCATCAACGGGCCGAAAGCATCGAGGGCAGTTTTGATTTTGTCGTGACCCGTGCTGTGACGCGGATGCAAGGCCTCGTGCAGTGGACCCATCAAAAAATCCGCTTAGAATCATTACACGAATTACCTAACGGTATACTCGCCCTTAAAGGTGGGGACCTGAGCGATGAATTACGCCGCTATAAAAAAGCTTCTATTTATCCGCTATCGGACTATTTTGACGCCGAGTTTTTTGAGACAAAAGTGGTGGTGCATTTGCCACTGTAATCTCTATTTAAGCCGTGATTGCTTAAAATTTCTCAGGGATAAAAAAGCCCCCCGGCCGCAGGCCGGGGGGCTTTTTTATGAGGGTTCTTGTTTTGTCCTAGGTGGAAATTATTCCCCTATAACTTTTTATTCCCTAATGATTTTTTTCAGGCATGTATTTCCATCCTGACTTAACTGAAGTAAATAAATCCCTGGACTCATATGATTCATATTCAATGTGTTGCTATCAGAGGTCAATATACCACTGGAAAGTTTTTGCCCTAGAAGATTATAGAGCGTAAAACCTGTCGGTTGTTTTAGGTCTGAAATTTGAATTATTCCGCGCGTTGGGTTGGGCCATAAGTCTATTTGCTCGGCCAGTGTATTATCGTCTTGTCCTAAAATAGTCTCAATTTTATAACCAAAAGTGCGCTCCATGGATGCCCCAAATTCACCATCCGTTTGCAGTATAGTATTAAAAGCCGCATCTCTTAACAGGACCTCTGTACCTCCGTTACCCGCACTATCATAAATGGAGAAAGTATAACAACTTTCTTCATTCATCGCGAAGACCTCACTAATAGTTTCAAATGGTCCATAGGGTCCGCCACTGGCAAAAACGGCACCAGTATAGTCGATAATTTCCCAGGTAAATTCATTGCCAAACCCATCAGTATCAATGTTGAGCACCAAGTTGCCTTGGTATTCTTGGGCCTCTAAGAAAGCCAGTTCACGATCGTTATTGCCATTGAAGTCATCGTTGCCGATAGAAACAGCGACAACATTCGTCCCATTAAACGGAAATTCTTGAGCCGGCAAGTTTACAAAAGTTTGCTCGAGTGAAGATAAAGTACCGTTCCAGGTGTAGTTATAACTCGCACCATTGATTTCATAGGTAATTTGTGCTGAGGTCGCCGTTTGTGACCCAACATTTTGCAGCAATATTTCTGGACCTAAAACGCCATAACAAACCTCACCGATGGCAGTAATGGCGGCTACCGATAGGTCATTTTGAAAGCTCACTACTAAATCAGGGGTACTGGCATTTCCACTAATGATGTCTTGACTGCTTTCTGCCATAAAGACTACGACTTCAAGATCCGCTAACTGAGTGGGGACTCCATTATAATCTGGGGGAACACTGTAGTTATAAGTTCTGTCGATAAATGTGCCCGCTGAGGTGGTGGTAATCTCTTCACCAAATTGACCTGTAACTAAATCAACCAAGCGGTGCTTATGCACGTAGTTATTGCCCTGTCCGCCTCCGGTTTGAGGCCCCAGGGTGTTGTCTTGAAGTATGGCAACATTAAGATAATTTTCTGACACTGGACTTGAACCTGTGTAATATGCTTCAACATGGATTTCCAATTCTCCAGTAGAGGCATTGAGTGTCGATTCTACGCCTAAGTTTACGTATGAGTTACTCGCCAAAGTCTGATTTGTGGCATTCTCCCAGTTCTCTCGATTCATGGCTCGACTCGTAGAGCCATTTTGTGATAAACCCTGAAAAAATAATCGATTTACTGTCCCTGCGGGATAACCGATAAGTTCAGATTGTTGGACCAATGCAGTGCCCCAAGGGGTTCTAAAATCGGGGTCCCCTGGAAGAGGTGCCGCAAAACTTCCTGCATGGATATTGATGATAAAAACATCATCGGGATGTTGTGCTTGAATAGCTTCTGCAATGGCATGCCCTTCAGGACAATATGTACAGTATATCCCTGTAAACTCTTCGAGTATGACTTTGGCATTCTCTGGAGTGGTACTAACAATAGTTTGGCTCATTGCACTGAGTGCAATGAGCCAAACTGGTAAGGTGAATAATTTCATGGTCGTTATGTATCTTGAATTATTCCTAACGTGTAATCACAAGCTTTTCAGTTTGTGCCCGATTTCCTTTGGACAAGCGCACAAAATAAGTACCGGCCGCAAGGCTAGTGACATCCATTTGCTCTTGATTACTGGCCTGAACTTGAGTCCAAACAGTGCGTCCCAGTACGTCGTATACCGCAATGGAAGCTTGGTCGGCACCGACGATATTTACGATATTTTGCGCTGGATTCGGATAAATTACAGCACCTATGGTTTGAACATCGTTTGTGCCCAAGGTTACCACTTGGAAACCAAAAGTTTTACTGGCTCCAGAACCATAGTCTCCATTAGATTGCCAGATAACTGTTCCTTGATCATCGACTAAAGAAACACCGCCTGAAAGCAGTCCGTCTCCATAAGAATCATAAATATTGAAGGTGTAACAGCTCTCAGAAGGTAGGCTGATGGTTTCAGTGTAAGTGCTATTGTTTCCATAAGGTCCTCCATTTGCTACCATTGTGCCACTATAATCTCTTACATCCCAGGTAACTTCGCTTCCCCAGCCGTCGGTGGTGATAGTCAAAGTAAGGTCTCCTGAATATTCTTGAGCGTCAGCAAAGGTGGTGGTTTGGGTATTGTTGCTGTTGTTCTCATCGTCTGCCGCTGTAACAGTAACTGTATTTGTTCCATTGAAAACAAATGGAGCCATAGGTAACTCAACTGAGGTCGATTCTAAAGACGATAAACTTCCTGTCCAAGTGTACTCATAAGTTAGGTCATTTATTGAGTAGACTAAATCTACTGAGGTTAGGGTGTCAGTTCCAACATTTTGAATGTTTACAATAGGAGCAAGCTCTCCATAACATTGCTCAGAAATGTCATCGATTGCGCGAACAAAAACGTCATTTTGATGCACTAAACCAGTGAAAGTCGGATAAGCACCGTTACCACTGATGATCTCCTGGGTAGTCTCGGTCATAAACACCACAAGTTCTAAATCTGCGTATTCAACGGGAACACCGTTGTAATCAGCAGGGATTTGATAGGTATAGGTACGTGAGACAAAATCTCCGGCAGAAGTTTGCGTAATTTCCTCACCCCACTGACCAGTTAACATGTCGACTAAGCGATGCATGTGGTTGTACTCATTTCCTGCATTTCCTCCGGTTTGTGG
>JALRAI010000087.1 GCA_023258055.1 Flavobacteriaceae bacterium
CAATAAATATGGGCAGCAAACCCAGGATTAATGAAGCACGAACCAATTCTTGTCTCGAGTACCAGTAATGGCCTGATCAAACAGCTCGTACAATGGCAAGAGAAATCTCGTGCGCGCAAGAAAGACGGTGTTTTTGTGATCGAAGGCCTGCGCGAAATTCATCGTGCGCTCGATGCCGGTTACCAGGGCTCTATGTATTTCTATTGCCCAGAGATTACAAACAATGTCAGTGCGTCTCAAATGGAGGGGCCTCTTGCAGGTTTACCAGAACAGGCGACACAAGGAATAAAAACCTACTCTGTAAGTCTAAACGTTTATAAAAAAATCGCCTATCGCGACTCCACCGAAGGGATTGTCGGTGTATTCAAAACCAAAGACCACAGTCTAGAACAACTTAAACTCAAGACAAAAAATCCATTGATTTTGGTGGCCGAGGCCCCTGAAAAACCGGGTAATATTGGCGCTCTATTGCGCACAGCGGATGCCGCAGGTGTAGATGCCTTTTTATTGGCTAATCCAAAAACTGATCTCTATAATCCTAACATCATACGCAGCAGTGTGGGCGGTGTTTTTACTACGAATATCGCTACGGGCTCTACTGAGCAAATTATTGATTATCTCAAAACCCAAAATATAGTGATCTACAGTGCGATTTTGCAAGAGGCCATACCCTACACCGATGTCGATTACACAAAACCCTCGGCAATAGTTGTGGGAACAGAAGCCGATGGGCTGTCAGAGACTTGGCGCTTAGCCAGCAAGGCAAAAGTTAAAATCCCCATGCATGGGACCATTGACAGCATGAATGTTTCGGTCTCAGCCGGAATTCTCATTTATGAGGCCGTACGCCAACGTATGGCAGCACCCAATTAATTCTAGCGACAACAGATATAACTGAGGCTATGAGTGTGTTCCTGAGTGTTGAAGGGAATACTTTGGTCTTTTGGGGCGTTCTTTGGTCGTGTCGCGCGTTCTGTATCCTTGCTCACTCTCAAACTTTGTTGTAATTTTATGTTATGGCACCAGCAGTCGTAGAAAAAGAAAATAAAGAAATCGCCAAGCAGTATAAGGAACTGCTTAAAATCAGCTATCAAACCCTGAGTCGGGCCGATAAAAAACTGATTAGAACCGCTTTTGACACCGCTGTGGACGCGCACAAAGAACAGCGCCGAAAAAGCGGTGAAGCCTATATTTTTCACCCGATCGCTGTAGCCAAAATCGTTGCTTCAGAGATTGGATTAGATGCGACCTCTATTGCTGCCGCCCTGCTCCACGACGTGGTTGAAGACACACCCTACACTCTGGGGGATATCGAACAAATCTTTGGGGAAACCATCGCCCGTATTGTCAATGGACTCACAAAGATTTCTCAGCTGGAATATCAAAAAGATGTTTCTATACAGGCTGAGAATTTCAGAAAAATGTTGCTGACCTTAAATGAGGACATTCGCGTAATCATTATAAAAATCGCGGACCGTTTGCACAATATGCAAACCATGGACAGCATGGCCCCGGACAAACAGTTAAAAATCGCCTCAGAAACCCTTTATATTTATGCGCCTTTGGCCCATCGCATCGGGCTCTACAACATAAAATCTGAGTTAGAAGATCTCGGCTTAAAATTTACAGAGCCCGAGGTTTACCGCGATATCGTGGATAAGATTAAAGAGAGTAAAGAAGAGCAAGATGCTTATATAGCCGCATTTAGTGGGGTAATTAAAAAAACCTTAGATACCGAAGGGATTAAATATGACATAAAAGGACGCCCAAAATCGGTATTCTCAATCCGTCGTAAAATGATGCGCCAGAGCGTATCTTTTGACGAGGTCTATGACAAATTCGCCATCCGTATTATCTATGAAAGCCAATCTGAAGATGAAAAATTTCTCGCCTGGAAGATTTACTCCATAGTTACCGATCATTTTCGTCCCAATCCTACCCGATTGCGGGACTGGATCTCGGCCCCAAAATCGACAGGATACGAAGCGCTTCACATCACGGTTATGGGACCAAAAGGACGCTGGGTCGAAGTGCAAATTAGAAGCCAGCGCATGAATGAAATCGCTGAAAAAGGTTATGCGGCTCATTACAAATACAAAAATGAACTCAGCGAAGATGATGGCTTAGACCAGTGGCTCAATAAACTCCAAGAAACCCTGGAAAACTCAGAGATAAACGCTGTAGATTTCGTTGAAGAATTCAAACTCAGTCTTTACGCTAAAGAAATTTTCGTTTTCTCTCCAAAAGGTGATTTGTATTCCTTGGCCAAAGGAGCCACGGCCCTAGATTTTGCCTTTCATGTGCACACCCAAATCGGATTGCGCACCAGAGGAGCCAAAGTAAACGGCAAGCTAGTGCCACTCAGCTTTGAGCTCAGCAGTGGTGATCAAGTAGAAATCATCACCTCAGAGAAGACCAAACCCACGGCAAACTGGTTAAACTATGCCATAACTGGGCGTGCCATAAGCAAAATAAAGTCGTCGCTTAAAGAGGAACAAAAACAAATTGCAGAAGAGGGCAAAACAGTGCTTCAACGCAAATTGCGTGCGCAGAAAATTCCTTTTAACGAAAAAACAGTCAACGAGCTGGTTCGTCATTTTAAATTAAAAACCAGCCTTGACCTTTTCTATCGCGTCGGGGCCGGAATAATCGACAATACCCTGCTCAAAGGATTTGCGGCTTCGCGCAGTAATGCTTTTGTGAACTTCTTTAAAAATAGAATTCGTCGACCACAAAACAGTGAAGACCTCAACAAAGAGGAACTGACCGTAAAGTACGATCAACTGGTTTTTGGCAAAGACGAGGAAAAACTAGATTACAAAATGTCCCCTTGTTGTAATCCCATACCCGGAGACGATGTCTTCGGCTTTTTGACCATTAACGATGGGATTAAAGTGCATAAAACGAATTGCCCTAATGCCATTCAAATGCAGAGCAACTATAGCTATCGCATTTTGAAAGCCCAATGGATTGACTCTACCCAGCGAGAATTCCAGGCCACCTTGAGGATAAGTGGCATCGACACCTTTGGTATGGTCAACAGTGTGACCAAGGTAGTTTCAAACAACCTGCATATCGACATGAAAAGTGTCCATTTTGACACCAATGACGGACTGTTTACCGGAACCATAGTGGTCAAGGTAAAAAACAAATCCATCCTTGATAACTTGGTGAAAAACATCAAAAAAATAAATGGTATCGATAAAGTCAGCAGGGTATAAATGACTAAATTTGAGGCTTTGTGATGAAAACACCCACAGACATCAACAACCAAGCCATCGTCAAAAATGTATTCACGACATTTTTGGAAGAAAAAGGGCACCGAAAAACGCCCGAGCGTTTTGCTATTTTGTCTGAAGTCTACGATCAAAAAGACCACTTCGACATAGAGTCACTTTATGTCAAAATGAAAAACAAAAACTACCGAGTCAGCCGAGCGACTTTGTACAACACCATAGAATTATTATTAGAATGTGGTCTGGTGCGCAAACACCTTTTTGGTCAAAATCAAGCGCATTACGAAAAATCTTATTTTGACAAACAGCACGACCATCTGATTTTAGACAATGGCGAAGTCATGGAGTTTTGTGACCCGCGGATTCAATCCATTAAAAAAACAATCGAAGAAGTATTCGATGTAGACATAACCAAACACTCACTTTATTTTTACGGTCGTCGCAAAGACAACTGAATATAGCTTATGGCAGTAGATTTGTTATTAGGCCTCCAATGGGGCGATGAAGGAAAAGGAAAAATCGTTGATGTACTCACCAAAGAGTACGACATCATTGCGCGTTTTCAAGGAGGGCCCAATGCAGGACATACCTTAGAGTTTGACGGCATTAAACATGTATTACACACTATCCCGAGTGGTATTTTTCACCCCACTGCAGTGAACCTAGTCGGCAATGGTGTAGTGATTGATCCTGTAATTTTTAAAAGAGAATTAGACAATTTAGCGCCCTTTGGTCTTGATATTCAAAAAAAGCTTTTGATTTCTCGTAAAGCGCATTTGATTCTGCCCACCCACCGACTCTTGGACGCGGCCAGTGAAGCGTCAAAAGGCAAGGCTAAAATTGGTTCCACCCTTAAAGGCATTGGCCCCACCTATATGGACAAAACTGGGCGCAATGGGATTCGTGTAGGGGATATTGAATTACCCAATTGGAAAGAAAAGTACCGAGCTCTAGCCAACAAACACGAGGCCATGATTGCTTCGTATAAAGCCGATATTCAATATGATTTAGCCGAGCTTGAGAAGGACTTTTTCCAGGCTATTGAGACCCTAAAAACTTTAGATTTTATCGATAGTGAAGCATATTTATTTGACGCTATGGCGCAAGGCAAAAGCATATTGGCCGAAGGTGCACAAGGATCATTACTCGATATAGATTTTGGAACCTACCCCTTTGTTACCTCCTCAAATACCACGGCGGCTGGAGCTTGTACGGGCCTAGGTGTGGCGCCAAATAAGATCAAAGAAGTCTTCGGAATTTTTAAGGCCTACACCACTAGAGTAGGCAGTGGCCCCTTCCCTACTGAGCTGTTTGACGAGGTCGGAGCCACCATGGGCCGTGTCGGTAATGAATTTGGGGCAACTACAGGTCGACCACGCCGATGTGGGTGGTTAGATTTAGTAGCCTTAAAATACGCTGTGGCCATAAACGGTGTAACCCAACTCATGATGATGAAAGGCGATGTGCTCAGTGGATTTAAAAAGCTGAAAGTTTGTACCGCCTATAATTATCAGGGCAAAACTATCACTCATTTTCCCTACGATATCGACCCAGAGCTGGTAACCCCTGTCTACACAGAGTTGCCAGGCTGGAAGGAGGACCTTACCGGTATGACTCAGGCCGATCAGCTCCCAAAAGAGCTACTTGGGTACATCGAATATTTGGAAGCAGAATTAGGGGTCCCTATTAAAATCGTTTCTGTAGGTCCAGACCGAAAGCAAACCATTTTGCGGTAATCTGCAAATTAGTCCCTATTTTCGTCACCTGATGTGGCTCAATATATTTCGTCATAAACATTTTTGGCTCCTTGCATTTTTTCTAGGGGTGACAGGCTTTGTTATTGGTCAAAATCCCAATTTAGAGCCCAGCAACCAGCGCGTTTCAGCAGACACGACAAATAAAGGGACAAAAAATTCAAGTCAAGTGCGCGTTACCTCGGGCTATTTTGAAAAAAAACCTGAGTTTCCCGAGGCGGTTATTTATTCACGAGATGCTAATGGGCCAGTGCATATCGTGCATGACGGCGTAGATATGTGGTGCGATCAGGCCCTGGTCTATTTCAAAGAAAATTTTGTCAAGGCCTACGGTAAAGTGTTGGTACAGCAGGGCGATACCATCGAAATGCGCAGTGCCTATGGCGAATACAACGGCAACACCTCTTTAGCCTTTGCCGCTGGAGACGTACTCCTGAAAGAACCCTCCTCGAGCTTGGAAGCGGACACAGTTTATTTTGATCGGCAAAAACAACAGGCTTATTACAGAAGTGGTGGAACGGTCCGCGATACCAGTAGTGTTCTGACCAGCAGAGTGGGTAAACTCTTTACCGAAAACAAAAAGTATGAATTTTCGGGAGACGTCAAAATTGAAAACCCGGATTATACCGTTCATAGCCCTCGGTTAGACTTTTATTCAGAATCAGGCCTCGCCTACCTTTACGGAGCCTCTCGTATTGAAAGCCCTAGCAGCACGATTTATTGCGAAAAAGGCTATTACAATACCCGCAGTAATCGAGGTCACTTTGTGAAAAACTCAAGAGTTGACTACAACCAGCGCATATTATTCGGAGACAGTATTTATTTTGATCGGGCCCAAGGCTTTGCCTCGGCCTCTAACAACATCAAGCTAATTGATTCTGCAAATCAGATGGTCGTACGCGGACATTATGCTGAGGTTTTTAAACAGCAAGATTCTGTTTACATCACGAATCGAGCCGTAGCGATCAGCGTACAAGAACAAGATTCTATATACATTCATGCCGACACCCTGCGTGTCACCGGACCGTCGGAAAAGCGCGTGATTCGCGGATTTTATGACGCCCGAATGTTTAAACCAGGAAGGACCTTAGAAGAGCGCACTAGTGGCCGATGTGACTCGATAATTGTTCTGCAAGATAGGGGGTTGACCAAAATGCTTGGACGACCCGTTCTTTGGACCGGTGATCAGCAAATTACTGGAGATACGATTCATCTGATTCAAGATCGCACAAATAATGAGCTGGATTCTCTCAGGGTTTTTGACAATGCCTTTATGATTCAAGAGGATATAGAGGGCTACAACCAGGTCAAAGGCGCGCAACTCATAGGTTTATTCACTCAAAACAAACTGGATACCATTGACGTTATAAAAAACAGTCAGGTGGTTTATTACAGTCGAGACGACCAGCAAAAATTAGTGGGCATCAACAATACAGTGGCCTCCTCCATGCAGCTTTACGTGCGCGAGCAAAAAATTAGAGGCATTCGCTTTATCAATAAAGTCCCAGGCAAGGTTTACCCTCCGTCAGAATTTCCAGAAAATGCGCGCATTCTTCCCGGATTTCTATGGCGTGGTGAGGAACGATTGTTTTTCCAGGATGATTTGTTTAGCGGAAAAACCTTTCCCCCGTTAAGACCTATTCGCGGCATAGAATTACCTCAGGAATTAACGCTACCTGAACATCCCAGACCAAACCCGCAAGAAAATTTAACCAGGGATTCCAACGCCTCTTCAGAGTCTAAAAATCAATAGCCCAGGTATGGATCAAAAACGTGATTTTCTGCGATATCAGGCCCAAACTACGCTACACCCTTTGGGATTGGAGGTAGCTTACGCCAAAGGGGCATATATTTATGATACTCAGG
>JALRAI010000088.1 GCA_023258055.1 Flavobacteriaceae bacterium
CTTATTTTTTGCATTTGACCCTCAGTAATGGAAACTGGGGGGTGTCCTTCAAAGAATTCTGAAACTTGAGCACTAGAGGTGTAAAAATGAGTCATTTTAAGCCCTGAAGACAAGAGATCACTGATGAGTTTTTCGCCCTCGGCAATAAACAAATTGTGGGCGCTTCGGTACTTTTTTCGATGCAGACCCGTTATTAGTTTTATTTCGCTATTGCTTATCAAATTTATCCTATTTTTGAGGTATTAACACCGACCCTTTGACGCGCTCTGTCACAAAAATATCACTTATTTTAGGATTTCTATTGCTCCAGGCATGTAGTCCCACCCGACGACTCACCCAAGATGAACTTTGGCTGGTTGACAATGAAATTTTTGTAGACGACGCACTGCAAAAAGATGTTGTCTTATCTGGGCTTCTGCTGCAGAAACCAAACACTAAATTACCCGTAATTGGCATCCCCCTTGGGGTACTCGTCCATAATTTGGCTACCCCAGATCCTCATGAGCGATTTGAACAATGGCTGGCTAAAAAGCCCAAAAGAACGGAGAGACTTAGTCGATTGATCTCAGCCAAACAACTTCGCGCCATCGATTCGGCAAAAATAAATTTCAATAATTGGCTAAAAAATACAGGGAGCGCCCCTGTGGTCATCGATACCACCAAATCGGCACGCTCGCTTGAGCAGTTAAAAAAATACTTCTACAATCAAGGGTATTTCAACGTCACAGGGCGCTATGCAGTGCTGATCGATAGTTCGAAAGACCGACGCGGTGCTTTGCGTTATGATTTAGCCCTTAACAAACCCTACAGTATAGGCAAGCTGACCTACAAAATAGAATCTCCCCTGGTAGACTCACTTTTTAAAGCGACCCAAAAAGCCTCCTTTATTCAATCCAACCAGATTTATGATTTGGCAAATTTTGACAATGAGCGCGCCCGAATTACCCTTCAAATGCGCAATTCAGGATTTTATTTTTTTGATCAAGACTACGTGACCTTTGAAGCGGATACCAATGGGCTCGGCCATAAAGTTGACGTCAAATACATCATCCCCAATCGAAGAATTAACAAAGGGGACTCCGTGGCGACAACCGCCCCATTCAAACAGTACACCATAAATCGGGTTCGGATCATTACAGACCACAGTCCTCAAAACCAAATGCTCCCCTTTAGCGACAGTACTCTTTACAAGGGTTATGAACTTTACAGTCATGCAAGGTCAAAATACCGATCAAAGGCCATAACCAATGCTATTGCGATACTTCCAGGGAGTCTATACAGCGATATTGATCGTACCCTGACCAATGCTCAGATCAATGAGTTACGCAATTTCAAATACCCGACAATTCATTATAAGGTCGATCCTGAGGATGCGACCGGTACTGGTCTTATCAGCAGTATTTACCTCACTCCGCGCAAGAAATATACCTTTGGGATCGATCTGGATGCCTACACCTCAACCATCCAACAATTTGGGGTAGGATTCAGCACCTCCTTTTTAATACGCAATGTTTTTCGCGGGGCTGAGAATTTGGAAATATCCGCAAGAGGAAGTGTTGGTTCCTCTAAAGACAATGCCATCAGCGACAGCCAATTTTTCAACAGTTCTGATGTCGGTATTGATGCACGACTCAACATTCCCAGACTATTGTTTCCGGTGAGCACTCAGAAGATTATTCCTAAGTATATGGCGCCAACTACTGCCATCAGTACAGGACTTAATTCACAACAAAACATAGGTCTCGACCGCCAAAACTTCAACAGTATATTCAGTTACCGATGGCGCCCGAGCAATACGCGTAACAACAGCTTTGACCTTTTGAATCTGCAGTATGTGCGCAACCTTAATGCTGCGAATTATTTTAATGTGTATCGCGCTTCTTATCAGCGACTCAACGAAATTGCTGAAGCGGTTAATTATCCTTTTACAGGAGATCAGACCAGCCTGAGCATCCCTGAGGAAACCAATACCTTTCTAGGGAGTGTTCAAGATCCAGAAGCACCATGGACCTTTACTCCGGAACTCCTAAGGGAGATGAATGCTATAAGCCAGCGTAAGAACCGGCTTACAGAAAACAACTTGATCTTGGCCTCAAATTTTACCTGGCAAATGGATAATCGCGAGACTGTTAATGACAACAGCTTTACGCGCTTTCAATGGAAGGCAGAGTTAGCCGGAAGTTTACTCTCTGGCCTGAGTCAACTCAGTGGCACCACGGACAGCTCGGGTCGACAAGAGTTTTTTGGGGTCGCCTTTTCACAATACGCCAAATTAGAACTGGACTACATCCGTCACTGGGACCTTGGGAGTCAAAATGTTATGGCTTTCAGAGGTTTTGGCGGTTGGGCCCTACCTTTTGGCAACAGCTCTTCAATTCCCTTTACCCGAAGTTATTTTGCCGGTGGGGCAAACGATATTCGCGGTTGGCGTGCCTATGACCTTGGGCCAGGTTCTAGCGGCAGTAATCTAGACTTTAACGAGGCGAATTTTAAACTCACCTTTAACCTTGAATATCGTTTTCCCATTTTTGGCGGGTTTAAAGGCGCCTTTTTTGCAGATGTCGGTAATATTTGGAATTTTAAGGACGATGTATTAGACCCTGCATTCCAATTTAATGGACTGCAAGACCTCAAAGAACTCGCTGTGGCCAGTGGACTCGGATTGCGTTATGACTTCGGTTTTTTTGTGATTCGTTTTGATACGGGCTTCAAAACACACAATCCTGCGCGCGCAGCAAATGACCGCTGGTTTAAGGAATATAATTTTGCCAATGCTGTGTATAATATAGGGATAAACTACCCCTTCTAAACCGGTATTTTTTTCTATTTTTGAGCCCTAATCAAAGCTTAATAATATGAGCCATTCCATAAAGCCAGGAGTGGCCTCTGGTCAGGAGGTCCAAGAAATATTCCAACACGCAAAATCTAAACAATACGCCATGCCCGCAGTTAATGTGGTTGGCTCGAACACCATAAATACAGTGCTCGAAACGGCACGTGAGGTAAATGCCCCGGTAATCATCCAATTTTCCAATGGTGGTGCCCAATTCAATGCCGGTAAAGGTTTGTCTAATGAAGGGCAACGTGCGGCTATTGCAGGAAGTATTGCTGGAGCACACCATATCCATGCTTTGGCCCAGGCTTACCAAACCCCTGTGATTTTGCATACGGATCACTGTGCAAAAAATCTATTGCCCTGGATTGATGGACTCATTTCAGCCAGCGAGGAGCATTATGCGCGCACCGGGCGCACTTTGTTCAGTAGTCATATGATTGATCTCTCTGAAGAGCCTTTGGAGGAAAATATAGAGATCTGTAAAGGGTATCTCGAGCGCATGAGTAAAATCGGCATGACTCTAGAGATTGAATTAGGGATTACAGGAGGCGAGGAAGACGGTGTAGACAACTCTGATGTGGACAGCTCAAAACTGTATACGCAACCTGAAGAAGTGGCCTATGCCTACGAGCAACTCATGCAAGTGAGCGATCAATTTACAGTAGCGGCGGCCTTTGGAAATGTCCATGGGGTGTACAAGCCAGGAAACGTCAAGCTGACGCCGAAAATCTTGAGAAATTCTCAGACCTACATCCAAGAAAAATTCGGCACCGGTCCTAACCCTATCGATTTTGTATTCCATGGGGGGAGCGGTTCAACCCTTGAAGAAATTCGTGAAGCCATCGGTTACGGGGTGGTAAAGATGAATATTGATACCGATTTACAATTTGCCTTTACCGAAGGCATCCGCGATTATATGGTCGGTCAACACGATTATCTAAAGGCGCAAATCGGTAATCCCGAAGGTGCAGATCTTCCGAATAAAAAATATTACGATCCTCGCAAGTGGTTGCGCGAAGGTGAATTGACTTTTAAAGCACGTTTGAAAAAAGCTTTTGAAGATTTAAACAATATAAATACCTTGTAATCCAAATACGAGACCTATGGCCTGGTTTAAACGCACTACAAAAGGAATTCAGACCCCCACAGAGCACAAAAAAGATGTGCCAAAAGGGTTGTGGTATAAGTCCCCAACAGGAAAGATCGTCGATGCGGAAGAGTTAGAGCGCAATTTCTATGTGAGTCCTGAAGACGGTTATCACGTGCGCATCGGCAGTAAAGAGTACTTTGAAATATTGTTTGACGACAATAAATTCAAAGAATTGGATAAAAATCTGAGCTCTAAGGATACTTTAAAATTCGTAGATACCAAAAAATATACCGATCGTCTTAAAGAGGCCGAAAAGAAAACCAACCTAAAAGATGCCGTGCGTTGTGCTGTAGGCCGTTCTATGGGAGAAGACCTAGTGGTGGCCTGTATGGATTTTAGTTTTATCGGTGGATCCATGGGAAGTGTTGTGGGAGAAAAAATAGCCCGCGCCGCAGATCATGCGCTAAAAACAAAAACACCCTTACTGATCATTTCAAAAAGTGGAGGCGCCCGAATGATGGAAGCGGCTTTGTCGCTTATGCAGTTGGCCAAAACCAGTGCTAAACTAGCCCAATTAGCCGACGCCAAAATACCTTATATATCCTTGTGTACTGACCCAACCACAGGAGGGACTACCGCCTCATTTGCAATGCTTGGAGATATCAATATCAGTGAACCTGGAGCCTTAATCGGATTTGCTGGACCTCGTGTAGTAAGAGACACTACCGGTAAAGAGCTGCCCGAAGGTTTTCAAACCGCAGAATTTTTATTGGAACACGGTTTCTTGGATTTTATTTCGCACAGAAAAGATCTCAAGAAAAACATCAACCAATATTTGGATTTGATTCAGAATAAGCCACTGCGTAAGACTGCTGAGGCCTAAAATCAGTTAGAAGATTTAATCTAGGTTTATGGTAAATTCAATGCCATTTACTGTCAATACTGCAATCGCATCGCAAGTCCCATCACCAAAGTCAAGGGTTCCAGATAAGTTTTCTTGGGTGATTTGCATGACACCAGCAACGATATAGTCACAAAGTGCTAAGCCCCGCACCAATGGACTGGTTGGGTTGACCACTCCCGTGCGTACAAAACCCGTACTGAGTGTTGTTTCCCAATCACCCCAAATGTGGTATACATTGTCAATCCAAGTTCCTGAGCCGACGCCTTCTACCCACTCTACGATTCGAGTCCCCACTCTGTTGGCTGTAACACTGCTGCCGCTGAAGGCAACAGTTATATTTTCACTCAAACTCGATTGAGGATTGCCATTTGTATTTTCTGATTCTCTGATGATTTGGCCGCCTCCGGTTACTTGATGACCGTTGAAGAAAAAGTTTTGATAGACATAATCAATAGTGCGGAATCCGCCCACACGCGGCCCGTATTCTAAAATAATTTGACCGGATACTTCTGGCCCACTGAGTAATTGACAAGAGGGACCAAAATCAACGACCAATGTTACTTGAGTCCCGTCGACCGAAACATCAAAACTAGGACATGAGGTGCCAAAAATTGAGTTTGGCATGCGTCCTGGTTCTTCAATATAATTATAACCACTTTCCACAATGTGTTGAGTGGCCTCGAAAATACCATCAGACTTTGCCGCTAGGGCCGTGTCACTCACCGAGATATCGGTCTGTGGAACGCTATCATCACTTCCTGAACAAGCCATGATTGTCAGGGCCAAAATGGAGGCGAAAAATACTTTTTTGGAAAAACGGTAGATCGAATAAGACATAGCGTCTGGATTTAATTGATTAATGGGCCCAAAACAGATCAAAAGATCTCCTTTTTTCAGGACCTGATTGATTTTATCACAATAATACTCATAAAGATAATTGAATTTTGTATTTTCGCCGCTCGATAATCACAAGGTTATCAACATACATAAAAATCATTTAAATAATATTGGCATGTATTTATCATCTGAGAAAAAACAAGAAATTTTTAAAAAACACGGCAAAAGTGCCACCGATACTGGTACTGCCGAAGGTCAAATCGCCCTATTCACGTACAGAATTCAGCACTTGACACAGCACCTAAAACGCAACCACAAAGATTTTAACACTGAGCGTTCTCTAGTAAAACTCGTAGGTAAAAGACGATCATTACTGGATTATTTAATGAAAAAAGACATTATGCGCTACCGTGCCATAGTCAAAGAATTAGGCTTGCGTAAATAAACTTTAAAGGGGATGCTGATGGCATCCCCTTTTACTTTTGCTTTCTTTAGAATTATCACATAAATTTGTTTTGTTCTTAGAACGCTAAAATGCTTAAAAAGCTACACTGAGTTTTTCATTGGTCCGAAAACAACACCACAACAACACAACCTTTGACCGATAAACGGTCATCGACCAATTAAAAGCATCGATTTTG
>JALRAI010000089.1 GCA_023258055.1 Flavobacteriaceae bacterium
ATGTTTTCTGTAGGCTCAGACGATCAAAACATCCTTAGAAACCTCATGCTTTTATTGGATGAACTATCCGAACAAACCCAGTTGAACGCTGTAGACCGCATCGGGATGCGCAAGATCTTAGATTTATTGCAACAACTCGATGGCTTAGCCAGGTCTTATGGCTTTTTAGAGAGCATCAGTGCCCTGACTACTTTATTTGATCATTTACTGGCGAGTGAATCCTTGGATTTCGAGGGGGATGCCTATAAGGGGCTTCAAGTCATGGGAATGCTCGAAACCCGAGTGCTTGACTTTGAGCATATTATTATGCTTTCTGTAAATGAGGGCGTTCTTCCTCAAGGTAAAAGCAGTGCGTCATTTATTACCTATGACATGAAAAAAGAATTTGGGCTGCCCTTGCACACCGACAAAGACGCCATCTACGGGTATCACTTTTTTCGCTTATTGCAGCGCGCAAAGTCTGTCCAATTTATATATAAAAATAGCCAGAAGGGACTCAGTGTGGGTGAACCAAGTCGCTTTTTAAGATTGCTTGAACTTACTGCACCCAAAACGCACAGAATTGATAAAAAAACAGCGCGGCAACAGGTCAATATCAATACCGCACCCGATGCTTATTATGAAAAAACTCAGGAAGTACAGTCCAGGCTCAATGAAATTGTTACCAAAGGGCTTTCGCCTTCCTCCCTCGCACAATACATTAGAGACCCTGAAGAATTTTATTTCAAGCGTATTCTTAGGCTTCCAGAAGAGCAGCTTATGGAAGACAATATTGCCGCCAATATCTTAGGGAGTGTTGTCCACGACGCCATCAAAGAAATGTATGAACCAATGGCGGGAAAGCCTTTGGTTTTAGCTCAGCTAAAAGCGCTAAAGCAAAAGGTTGATCAGGTGGTAATGAAACACTTTGACGACAAATACAACCTGGCGGCCTTGTCTCACGGAAAAAATCTAATTGTCACTGAGGTTGTAAAACGTTACTGTCATCAACTCCTAGATTGGGATTGTGCCGCTTTGGAGCGTGGCGAGGTCATTGAGCTTTTAGAAGTGGAAACCGAGCACGAATTATTTTTAAGCCTGCCCGGAATTGAACAGGCCGTAAAACTCCGTGGCGTTGTGGACCGACTGGATCGCTCAGATGGGGTACTTAGGGTTATTGATTATAAAACAGGAAATGTACAACCTGGAGATCTCAATATCGACGATTGGGCTGCCCTGACAGCGAGTGAGAAAAAGGAAAAAGCATTTCAGCTTTTGACCTATGCCTATATGCATTTTAAAACCGATAATGGCTTTAAGCCAATCGTGGGTGAGGCTATTGCAGGAATCATTTCTTTTAAAAATTTTGGTCAAGGCCTTATGACCTATGCCTTTAAACCTAACCGCAATACACGAGTAGAGGCCATTAATCAAGATGTACTCCAAGCCTATGACCATGAACTCCTAAATCCTGAACGCCCCTTTGTGGCAGCGCCCAAAGACTAGTTTTGTGGCATTTTGCCCACTTTAGTGTTGCCCTATTATTAAATTTTAACGAAAAAAGGCGCGTTTTATCGGATTTCTGGAAAATAGCGCTAATTTTGCAAAAAATATAAGTCATGAAAATTCAATCGCTTATCCTCACCGCAGCATTTGTATTTACAGGTGTTTTCGGTTTAAATGCACAAGACAGACAAAACCCATGGACCATAGAACTCGGAACCAACGCAGTTGATTTTTATCCTGTTGGTTATGACTCTGGAACTCTTTTTCCTGCTATCGGGCAGGGACGTGTTCACGGAGCATTTATTAACGAATACTTCAACTTTGGAGACCACTACAACTTTATGCCATCGGCTTCACGAGTCGCTATAGGGCGGCACCTATTCAGTGGCCTAAGCTTAAATGTAGCTGGTAGTATCAATAAAATTGACAAAATTGGGGACGCTCCCTACAGCGATTGGTTCGGTGCAGACTCGGCCCGTTATTACGGCTTAGACGCCGCTTTGAACTTTAGCTTTGCTGACGCTTTCGATCAGGACTGGGTTATTGACCCTTACCTTGGTTTTGGGGCTGGTCGCAGCTGGATTAAATATGGTTATGCCAAAGGTTTTAATACTCTAAATGCTAATGTTGGATTTAAGTTTTGGGTAATGGAAGATCGCTTGGCGATTAATGTTATGAGCACCTTTAAATCAGGGCTTGATGACACTTACAGCCAAGACCACTTCCAGCACAGTGCTGGTTTGGTGTTCCAATTTGGCGGTAAAGATACCGACGGAGATGGCATCAACGATGATGAGGATGAGTGTCCTGCGGTCCCAGGCTTAAAAGAATTTAATGGCTGTCCTGATACTGACGGTGACGGCATCGAAGATGCCAAAGACGAGTGTCCTGAGGTCGCTGGCTCTGCAGACTTTAATGGCTGTCCCGATACTGATGGTGATGGTGTAGAAGACCGCAAAGACGAATGTCCTAAGAAAAAAGGACCCGTAGAATTAGGTGGATGCCCAGATCGCGATAAAGACGGTGTGGCTGATAAAGACGACGCTTGTCCTACTCAGGCTGGAGATCCAAATTTAGGCGGATGTCCTGATGCCGATGGTGATGGTGTGGCCGATAAAGATGATGCTTGTCCGCAAGAGGTAGGAACTGTCGCTAATGGCGGATGTCCTGAAATGAGTGTTGACGTTGTAGAAGAGCTCAACAGCTCAACGGCCGATATCTTATTCACTTTAGGAAGCAGCGCTTTGAACTACGAGGCCAAAGCTATTTTGGATGAAATTGCTCAAGTGCTTAAAGCTTACCCAACGACTTACTTAGAGATTGCTGGACACACTTGTAATATTGATACCTTCACGTTCAACCAAGGACTCTCTGAGGCTCGTGCCAAAGCGGTACGTCAATATCTCATCACAAAACAAGGCATTAATCCTTCGAGACTTACGGCCAAAGGATACGGTGAAAACGAACCTATCGCAGACAATAGTACTGCTGAGGGTCGCGCCAAAAACAGACGTGTAGAGATTCGCGTGAATGAATAATCGCGCTTTTCGATAAAAAGATAAACCCCGGACTGCGTCCGGGGTTTTTTGTTTGAATTATCTTTACCCCTGAATTAGTGCGCTATTGAAGCGCAAGCGTATCATAAATTCTGAATTTCAAGCTTCAGCATGACTTCAAAAAACCTTTTACCAAATCCTGTAAAGGCCGTGCTTTTTGATATGGATGGCGTTATTGTCGACAGTGAACCACTACATCATAAGGCGTACCACCTCATGTTTGAAGAAGTAGGCATCGAAGTTCCCTCCGAGCTTTACGCTTCGTTTACAGGGCAAGCCACCCTTGAGATATGCAAAGTGCTTTGTCAGCATTTTAAACTCGAACAATCGCCCGAGGAGTTAGTCGCCATAAAGCGGCGTCACTTCAAAATTCTATTTGACGGAGATCCCGATTTTGATTTAATCCCAGGAGTTTTAACCTTAATTCAGGATTACCATAAAAATGGGCTGACTCTAGTACTGGCATCTTCGGCATCGATGGAAAATATCAATCGCATATTTAAGCGTTTTGCCCTTGATCAGTACTTTAAGGCCAAACTCTCTGGCGCAGATCTAGTGGCGTCTAAACCCCACCCAGAGATATTTATCAAAGCTGCAGAAGCCGCAGGTGTCGACCCGGCCCAATGTGTGGTAATTGAAGATTCCCAAAATGGTATTGCCGCGGCCAAGGCCGCGGCAATTTTTGCCATCGCCTTTGATAGCCCTCATTCAAAGGATCAAGACTACAGCCAAGCAGACTATGTGATTCGGGACTTTTCAGAGATTTGCTTTGACATGCTACAAAAAATAAGGGCCTCCAAATAGGAAGCCCTTAAGCGTATTTTATGGCGACGGTGTTATTGACCTTTTGAAATCTTGCGCACCGTACCGTCCTTTTCCCAGAATTTCATGCGGCCCTTTAGCGCTCCATTATTGTAGTTTGCCTCTTGTTTGATTTGGCCATTGGCATACCACATTCGGCTTAGCCCATGCTTGATATTGTCTTGGAAAAACTCCTCAGAACCCAATTGGCCAGAAGAGTGCCACCAACGGAACGCCCCATGCTTTTGACCGTTTAGGTAATGGCCTTCAAGCCTGATTTGGCCGTTATCGTAGTTTGTAATCAGTCGCCCTGTAATAGGCTCTCCTGTGGCTTTTAAAATGGCTTGACCCTCTTGCATGGCTAAGTCGTCCACTTGATTGTGAAAATAGGTTTTAGCCTCTTGGGCCATTAAATTGACACTGAACAGCAGAGCCAAAAGCGTCAATAAATAGGGCTGAAACTTTAATTGATGATTCATGGGTTAAAAAGCCTAATGATTAGAGCTGCAAGTTAATGAAATAAATCACAGCCTTTTGTTAAATCAATCCATATAAATGGGCGATGATGAAGCGTTTAAAAATTCACCTTGATGTCCATAACATTGATCACAAAAGGCGTATCTTGATAGAAGGTGCCTACAAAATGAAGCTCATCTCCATCCATATAGGGCTGTACCGTGTCTACTAAAATATCTTCTACAATAAGGTCTTTTTGGCTGTAATAATTGAATGTCGCATCGCCATTATTGAGCCATATCAAGTGATTCAATTTAATACCATTACAGGCGTATACATTCCACCAGCAGTCCTCGGCATTTCTGTATAAATTCCCATAGTGAAACGGTCGGAGCAACAGATCTAAATGGCCGTCTAAATTCGCGTCAAAAATCGAGAACTCGCGAAATTGCATTTCATTTTGAGACCAGGTAGGTGAAGAAAATTGAAAGGTAAAAGTCCCGTCACCATTGCCCTTCCATACCTCAAATCCGTGGGCTTCCAAATCTTCACGCGCAACAGCTATATCCAAGAATCCATCATTGTTTAAATCTTCTGTTTTTATAGAGGTAGCTCCCATCCCGAAGGTGTATGCCCCAGGCTCATTAGCCTGAAATATTTGATCAAATATTCCTGTGGCGCTATTGTATTTAAATACTCTGATTTCATGGTCGTCTGCGTCAGGCACGCTACCGCCTCCATAATCTGCTGTGATGATTTCATCAAGGCCATCGTTATCCACATCGGCAAAATCAAGGGTAAATGGTATCGGCTCGACTGGTGGCAAAAGTTCATCTTGTCTGCTAAATGACCCATCAGAATTTTGCACAAATAAATTTATACCCGCATGACCTATGCCCGGAGTAACCCCGACATCGATTAGCCCATCTCCATTGATGTCTCCACTGCAAGTTCCGTGGAAGAAACCGCGTTCTTGATCTGTATTTACGCGGGTCCATTGAATATTTCCATTGCCTTGAAAAACTCCATAATAGGCGTCCCCACGCCATTCCCAAAAGTTCGGGCCCACTTCGTTGCCATCTCCTACAACCACATGATTGTCTCCAGCCTCAAAATTTCTTGCCCCCCAAAATAAGGCAGTGGGATCCTTTTGGTGGAAAACCCATTGATCGCCCTCTTTTTTTAATATGATGGATTCAACTGCAGGGATCTCTTCAATGGTGTTTCCCAAGCTCCAATCGGCGACCCCTGGATAAAAACCATAGATTTCACCACCCGATTCATAAATAAATGTTCCACTGACGTCATAAAAAGTTCTAACGATATTTTCATTAGTCATGCCACTTGAGGCAAAAGAGATGGTGTTTTGATTTAATACAAATGCTGGTAATTCTTGATTTTGATCATTTGGGTCATTTGGGTCTTGAGTGGTGTCATTATTTTCAGCTGGTTGCGGCGCATCGTCAGATTGGCAGGCCAAAACCATTAAAATAAATGCTAAAAACAGGTATGATCGCTTCATGATGTGCAGTGGGTTTTAAAAATAACAAGTTACAAAAAAACCAAATGGCCGGCATCTGACAAGCCTATGATCCCGGTATCAAGTCCAGGCCATTTTTAATCAAACTGTCCAGTGATTTGTCTTGAGATAAGTCCTCTAAATGTGTGCGAACCGCATCACCCTGGGAATGATTGGTAGCAGACATGAGCTCTAAAAGCTCTAAAAAAAGTAGCCACTCCCGCGGATAGCTGGTTTTTGTGCGCTGCCAAAATTCATTCAGTTCTCGGGTCAACTCCGTGACTGATACTCCAACATCAGGGGCGTTTTCCAGTGTTTCTCGAAGTGTTTTTAAAAGGGCGTACTCTTGATGTAAGGCCAGT
>JALRAI010000008.1 GCA_023258055.1 Flavobacteriaceae bacterium
AGCCATTGCTTTAAAAGAGGCTAAAGGGGTAACTTCTGATTCGATAACTTTAGAAACAATGGGCGGACCACTTAGGGTTTCTTTAAGGAAAGAGGGTACAGGGTACACTGATGTGTGGCTTTCGGGTCCAGTTGTTTCTGTTTTTAATGGAGAATTGCCTTGAATCTTTCAGGAGACAATATCATTTTGAGAGCCTTGGAACCCGAGGATTTGGATTATTTATACCGCACGGAAAATGATCCGGACTTTGCACTTTTTGGGGATCAGCATCCACCTTATAGTCGATTCCTTTTAAGTAAATACATCGAGCAAGCCCATCAAACCATTTATCAGGCCCAGCAACTTCGCCTGGTCATCCATCATAAAGAAGCAGATGAAGCTATCGGGCTCATCGATTTATTTGATTTTGATGCGCGCAACAAACGCGTAGCCATGGGCCTCGTGATTACGGAAAAATCATTTCGTCGTCAGGGATTAGGGCGCCAAGCGGCAGAATTAATTTTAGATTACGCCTTTAACAGCTTAGATTGTCATCAGGTCTACTGCTTGATTGCCCCCGACAACAAGTCCAGCATTGCATTGTTTTCCTCTTTATTGTTTGATCAGACTTCAGTGCTAAAATCGTGGTGGCAGCGCGAAAATGGTTTGTTTCAAGATATGTTGATTTTCCAAAAATTAAGGACAAAGCCATGAGTTTGCGCCGAGAAGTAGTTTTAGTTTTAGTGGCGATAATTGTAGTGCTTTCAGGGCGCTACATACATCGTGTTCTCTGGGCGCCAAACCTGATGCTCAATCAGGCCAAAGTGGACGTGTTTATTGCTTCAGATCCTGATTTTGACGATGTCTTAGAGGCGGTATCCCCCTATATTTCAAGAATTTCTGATTTTAAGTTGGTCGCCAAATTAAAAAGGCTTGATGAGTTTCCTCGTGCGGGAAGGTTTGTTTTGGAACCCGATATGAATAATAGGACCCTAGTGGATTTATTGCGCAGTGGCAACCAGCCGATAAAGCTAAAATTTAATAATCAGGAACGCTTAGAAGACTTGGCTGGGGCTTTGTCCCGTCAAATTGAGCCTGACAGTATTTCCCTGCTTAAAGCCTTTCGAGATTCAGACTTTTTAGATGAGGCCGGGGTGGATCAGGATCAGGTTCTGAGTCTTTTTATCCCCAACACCTACGAGGTGTATTGGAATACCGATGTCCAGCGATTTCGAAAAAGAATGTTAGGAGAATATGAGTCTTTTTGGAACCCCAAGCGCCTTAAAAAGGCCGAAGCCATAGGGCTCAGTCCTCTCGAAGTTTCTGCCTTAGCCGCGGTTGTGCAAAAGGAATCTGTTAAGGTGTCAGAACGCCCCACCATTGCTGGGGTTTATTTAAATCGATTAAGACGCAATATTCCGTTGCAAGCGGACCCTACAGTTATTTATGCCAAAAAGTTATTAGATGGAGACTTTAATCAGTTAATCCGTCGGGTCCTCTATAAGGATCTCGCCCTAGATTCACCCTATAATACCTACAAATACAGTGGTCTACCGCCGGGGCCCATAACTATGCCCGATATTTCCTCTATTGACGCCGTATTAAATGCCGAGTCACATGGGTATTATTACTTTGTTGCCGATCCTGAGCGTCCAGGTTACCACAGCTTTTCAAAATCCTTACAGGAGCATAACGCAAAACGCAAGGATTATATCGATTGGATCAGACAACAGGGAATTAAGCGATAATCATTCAGTGGCTTGATCTCTTCCAGCTTTTTTTAGCAAGTTTTTATCCGCGATTTGAAATTTGTTTTCAAAAGACATCATCAAAACCCTCAAAAATTACTTAAGTAACTAAAAATCAGTAAATTATATTTTTTATTACTTTTGCGGGCCAATCTTAATTAACCTACGTTATGATTGACCTTAGACAAAAAGGGCTAGCTTCCCACTGGCTCGTCGGCTTATTTGCCGGTCTTATAGGTTTTGTTGGATTCTCAGGTTTTGAAAGCACAGACCGAGGATTTAATGAGTTTGATGATTCATCCCTATGCTATCATGTTCCTTATGTGAAGGAGGCTAAGCCCAAAGCCTTAAACCCCTCATTAGTCTTAGATGATTCCTATGTCGCTTTTAAGGAAGCCGTGGGGTTTAAAGAGTCTGGTGGAGACTACTCAGCGGTTAATCGCTTTGGCTATTTGGGTAAGTATCAATTTCATTTAAATACACTCAAATTAATGGGTGTTTACAACAAACAACGCTTTTTACAGGAGTCTGAATTACAAGAGCAGGCCTTTTTCTGGTATGCTGCCCGTAACAAGTGGATATTGCGCAAGGATCTAAGGCGCAGTGTGGGCAAGCAGATCAATGGTATTGAAATTACTGAGTCTGGAATTTTGGCCGCAGCTCATTTAGCTGGAGCCGGTAATGTTAAAAAGTATTTGCGCAGTGGCGGGACGTACGGCTTTGAAGATGCCTTTGGAACAAGTATAGAGCATTATTTACGAGAGTTCGCTCATTACAACACTTCGGCTATTCCCGCGCAAGATCAATGGATTAGTCTTTAGTCTTGATCCGACAAATTAGCCGGCTAAGAACATGAAGATGCACGGTTTTTTGTGCAAATCGAAATCTGTAGTCCGCCAATTATTTGTGGTTTTGGTCAAAATAAATTCATCTTCCAGGCTTAGATTACATGCCACACACAGTTGTGTGTCTGGCTTGAGACTTTTAATTAGCGCCTCTAAGAGTTGATTATTGCGGTAAGGCGTTTCAATGAAAATTTGCGTTTGATTATTTTGCTCAGACTCTTTCTCTAGTTGCTTGATGCTTTGTTTGCGCTCTGCCTTATCGATCGGCAAATAACCGTGAAACGCGAATTTTTGACCATTTAAACCACTAGCCATTAAGGCCAATAAAATAGAAGAGGGGCCGGTCAAAGGCACTACTTTGATACCGTTTTTATGCGCTAAATTGACAATTTCCGCACCGGGATCCGCCACACCAGGACAACCAGCATCACTAATGATCCCTAAATCAAAACCATTGAGGCAGGGCCCAATGAGTTCCGGAATTTCTGTGGGGTCGGTAAATTTATTTATTGTAGACAGTTTTAATTCCGCCTGTTTTTTTTGAGGGCAAATGGCTTTGATAAAACGTCTTGCGTTTTTTTCGTGTTCGACCACAAAATATTGGGTCGATTCTATGACTTTAAGGACGCTCAAAGGCAAAACACTCATCGGAGAAATTTCTCCCAGTGGACAGGGTATTAAAAAGATTTGTCCCTTTGTCATCTTTAGTGTGCTACGATTAACTTTTTAATTCTTATGCTGCCATCTCCATGAGTGGTTTGAATAAAATAAATCCCTGATTGCCATGTGCTTGTTTGAATAAAAAGCTGGTCATGCTCGACTTCTTGGGCAACAATTTGCTGACCTTTAGCATCGTAAATCGTATACTTTTTAAGGTCTGCAGTATTGAGTACGAAGTGATCTCGAGCGGGGTTAGGCGAGATTCCTAAGCTAATGATGTTATCATTTTGACCTAAAACCACTTCGGGTTCTATTTTGTAAACCACCCCGTTAAATGCGGTAATATATAAGCTACCATCGATGCCTTCCCCAAAAGAAGCCCAGTTTTGACTTAGATTTTGTTCAAAAACTACCGAACCATCTGCCGGGTCAAGCACGCCGAGATAACCAGAGACAAAATCGGCAAATAAGTACAAACCCTCTAATGTGCTGTTTTCGGGCCCTCGATAAACATAGCCCCCAGTTATTGAGCTGCCTACACTATGAGGGTAAACAGCAATAGGAAATTCCATGGTTGAAGGGTCTGCACAGTTACTGGTATTGTAATTTTGGTCGCCCTCATAGCAGCGCCACCCATAATTAACCTCGGCCTCTGTACTGGAAACTTTATTGATTTCTTCATAGGCATTCTGGCCGACATCTGCGATCCATAGATCACCCGTATCACGGTCAAAACTAAATTTCCACGGATTGCGTAGTCCATAGGCCCAAATCTCTTGAGCCTCGGTTGTACTGCCAAAGTACGGGTTGTCCGTCGGTATACTGTAGTTCAGATTTCCAGAGGGATTGTCTATATCGATACGTAACATTTTACCCAAAAGACTACTGGTATTTTGGGCGTAATTCTGTGGATCTCCACCGCTGCCGCCATCGCCCATGCCGATATAAAGATACCCATCAGGACCAAAGGCAATGCAGCCTCCGTTATGATTGGCATAAGGCTGAATGATGGTCAAAAAAACCAATTCAGAAGCAGGGTCGGCAATATTTGGATTCAATGGGTCTACACTAAACCGAGATATTTGGGTATTGCCATTAGGGTTAGTGTAATTGACAAAAAAGTAACCATTGTCGGCATAATTCGGGTGGAAGGCTAGACCTAAAAGTCCCCGCTCTCCGCCACTTGAAATGGAGCCGCTGAGGTTTAAAAAAGGAGTAGTTTCTACACTGCCATCAGGATTCAAAATCTTGATGCGCCCTGATTGTTCGACAATAAATAAGCGCTCATCTTGGGCATGTTGAATATTGAGAGGTGAATTAAACCCCGAGGCAACAGTCGTTAAATTAAATGATTGCGCGCCTAGAGGCGAACTCGCCATTAATACGAAGGCCAAAAGTTGTGCAATTCGGTAAAGGTGTCGCATTTTATGGATTTTGAGTGTTTATAAAATTTAGTGGGTCAGCAGAGCTGGTCTTTGGTGAAGTTAATCAAATTTTTCATTGATTTCTTGAGCAATCACACTGCAGGCGCGATCAATAAGATCATAGACCTCAGCAAAGCCTGAAGCACCTCCGTAATAGGGATCGGGCACATCGACGCCTTCTCCTGGAAAAATAGCCTCGAGGAGTAGGCTTAGTTTATTGAGCTGCTCCTGAGAATTTGCTAGAGCTTTGAGATCTTGAAAATTACTTTGATCCATGGCAAAAATAAGATCGTATTGATCGAAAAACACTGCCTTAAATTGCTGGGCTCTTTGATCACCGATATCTAATCCCCGCTTTTTGGCAATAGCGACACTGCGTGGATCAGGTGGATTGCCCACGTGCCAGCCTCCGGTTCCAGCGGATTCTACGATAAATCTATTGGGATCTAATTTGTCTTTTAAAATCCCCTCAGCTAAAGGCGAACGACAAATATTACCCAGGCAAACCATTAAAATCTTCGTCTTTTTCATAAAAAGAAAACCCCGAAAAAGATCGGGATTTAGAGGGTTAATTTTTTATTCAAGTCTTCGACGTATTTTCGGAATTGCTTGTCCGTACTTGAAAGGTTGTCCACTGTTTTACAGGCGTGGAGCACTGTGGCATGATCTCTTTGGCCGATTTGTGAACCGATGGAGGCTAGCGAGGCCTTGGTGAATTTTTTGGCAAAAAACATGGCTAATTGTCTAGCTTGAACCACATGACGTTTTCTAGTTTTTGATTGCAATGTTTCAATATCCAATTGGAAATAATCAGAAACTGTTTTTTGAATGTAATCAATAGAAACCTCGCGCTTGGTGTGCTTGACGTAATTATCCACAATTTTTTTGGCCAGATCTATAGTGATTTCTCTTCTATTAAATGAAGAGTGGGCGATCAGTGAAATAATAGCTCCTTCTAACTCTCGAATATTGGTTTTGATATTATTGGCCAAAAACTCAATAATATCCTCAGGCATTTCAACGCCATCTCTGTAGAGCTTGTTTTTGATAATCGCTACTCGTGTTTCGTAATCTGGATGATTGAGTTCCGCAGAAAGTCCCCACTTAAAGCGAGAGAGCAAGCGCTGCTCAATATCCATCATATCCACAGGAGCCTTATCACTGGTCAAGATGACTTGTTTGCCATTTTGATGTAAGTGGTTGAAAATGTGGAAGAAAACATCTTGTGTACCGGCCTTCCCTGAGAGCAATTGAATGTCGTCGACAATCAGCACATCTATGATTTGATAGAAATGGATGAAGTCGTTGCGGTTGTTTTTCTTAACCGATTCAATATATTGTTGGGTAAATTTTTCCGCAGAAATGTACAATACCGTTTTTTCCGGATATTTTTCTTTAATCTCAACACCAATGGCGTGCGCCAAGTGGGTTTTACCGAGTCCAACACCACCAAAAATCAGTAAGGGGTTGAATGAGGTTCCTCCAGGCTTATTGGCTACAGCATATCCTGCGGACCGTGCTAAACGATTGGAGTCTCCTTCAAGGAAATTCTCAAAGCTGTAATTTGGATTGAGTTGTGATTCAATCTTAACATTACGTATCCCTGGAATAACAAATGGGTTTTTGAGTTCAGGGCTTTTGTGCTTTAATGGTACGTCAACTTCTTGATCCTTGAGTTGGCTTCGATTAGCGCTGGGAATTTTTTCTGTAAAAGGTTGTTTGTTGCCATAGGTGTTTTCCATTTTAATGATGTACACTAATTTGGCCTTGGCTCCTAACTCTCGGGTGAGCGAAACTTTAAGAAGTTTTACGTAATGCTCCTCCAACCATTCGTAGAAGAATTTACTGGGCACTTGAATGCTCAGCGCATTGTCGACAAGTTTGACGGCTTTGATGGGTTCGAACCAGGTTTTGTAGGCTTGTGCAGAAATGTTGTCTTCGATGAATGACAAGCAATTTCCCCAAACTGATTCCGCAGTTCTCCCCATGATTAATTAAAGCGTTTTATTTAGTTAAAAAACAGAATGAAATTAGCGATCCTCAGATCATTTGCTAACATTTTCTTAACACTACAAATATGTGAACAAAAAATCTAAAAAAAAAATAGAAAGCCTATTGAATTTTGATTTTTTTTTTCTCATTATTCAATGGCTTTGGTCAAAAAAAACAATCTCATATAATTTAAGGTAAAATTATGCCTTGCAAGACAACTACAGAAATTCGTGTCCGTTATGGTGAAACCGATCAAATGGGCTTTGTTTACTACGGAAATTACGCTTTGTACCTCGAACAAGGAAGGACGGATTGGTTAAGAAAAATGGGTTACTCATACAAGGAATTAGAGGCTCAAAATATCTTATTGCCTGTCACTCAATTCAGTATCAATTATCACGCCCCGGGAAGGTATGACGATCTACTCAAGGTTGAGACAAATTTGGTTAAAATCCCTGGCGTAAAAATTGAATTTTCCTATGTCATTTACAATGAAGAAAATAAGCAACTCATCACGGCCCAAACCACACTGGCTTTTGTCGATAAGTTAAGCGGTAAAATTACTCCAGCGCCACAATTTTTAATCGACGCCATTCAATCCTGTTTAGATGCATAGCTAAATAACAACCTTTGGGATTTAATTTTACTCCATCAGGGCAAACTCAATGCCCATTTGGTTCTCCCAATAGTCCAAAGCCTGCGCTAAATGCTTTTCGGGCAATTTAAAATAGATAACACAAATTTGATCCAGGCTTTGATCTGTAATTTCAAAAGCCCCTTGTTTGAGCCATTGCATGACCAAGCCAATGTCGGCATAATTAAATTTTAACTGAGCATCTATAATAATGACCTCCTCCTGAAGATCACAAGCCTCAAGGCACAACTGAGCCGTTGTTTTATAGGCTTTGATTAAACCGCCTACGCCTAGTTTTGTGCCGCCAAAATAACGAATGACCCCTACAGCTGTATTGGTCAGACCAAAGGATTGAATTTGGCCTAGTATTGGGGTCCCTGCGCTGTGGGCTGGCTCTCCGTCATCATTAGCGCGCACCTCTTGTCCTTTAATTCCCAATCGATAGCCGTAGCAACAGTGATTGGCTCCATGGTGGTCCTTTTTTAGTTGCTCAAAAAAATCAAGCGCCTGTTGCGCTGTTTCTACACGAGTGGCAAAACCAATGAATTTACTGCCTTTGTCTTTAAAGACAATATCTTGGGCGCCTGTTTTAATGGTTTTTAAAGGTTCACTTATATTCATTACTGATTATTTCCATACCACAGAACGTTATCCTCAAAGCGGGCAATAGGGGTAAGGGGTATATTGATTTTTGGACCTTTGAGTCCCTCTTGCCACAAGCTGGCACTTTTATAACAATAACATTCATCCCAAAGATTGGCGTCTATAAACCCTTGCAAGGTTTGTGGGCCGCCCTCTATCAGCACGCTTTGTATTTCCAGTTCATGCAGTTTTGTCGCCACCTGTTGAGGTTCTTTATAAATTTGGGAACTGAGCCAAATAGGCCCCATGGGTGGCTGCGTACCTTGCGGTTGCTGGCCCCCTAAGATCACAATTTTAGGATTGTTTTCATTCCAGCGATAGGCTGATAAGCGCGGAGTGTCTTGGGTCCAAGTTTTATGGCCCACCATAATGGCCTGCTCTCTACTGCGTAAAAAATGCGTGTGCTGTCGGGCATACTCATTGGTGATCCAAACAGGGCGCAGTTCATTTTTAGTCAATGGCGCGACAAAGTTATTTTTGGTCTCGGCCCATTTTAAAACAATATAGGGGCGTTTTTGTTCGTGAAATCTAAAAAAGCGTTTGTTTAGCTTACGACATTCTTGCTCTAATACACCTGTAGTGACCTCGATGCCGTGGTTTTTGAGGTGTTCAATACCTGAACCATTGACTTTGTGGTGGGTATCGCCACTGCCGATGACGACTTTTTTAATGCCCGAAGTAACGATAAGTGGGGCACAGGCCTCGGTTCTCCCCACATGATTACAGGGTTCCAAATTGACATATAGCGTTGCCCCGTCTAGCTTTTTGGGATCACAGTTATAAATAGCATGAGCCTCTGCATGCCGACCTCCAGGACTGTGATGCCAACCTTCAGAAACTATTTTTTGATCCCTGACTATGACGCTGCCAACCATAGGATTGGGAAAACTTGTCCCTCGCCCATTTTCGGCCAGTTGCAGACAGCGTGCCATGAATTTTTCGTGTATCTTCACCCCTCAAAAGTACTGCTAAAATTTGATACGCTCAATGTTGGATATTAGATTGATTACCCCTGAGGATGACCCCGAAATGGGTCAATTAATTCGCTCAGTATTGGAGGAATTTAATGTCCCAAAGGTGGGCACCGCTTATGCCGATGTATCTCTAGATTGTATGTTTGAAACTTACCAAAGGCCACGATCGCGTTATTTTATACTTACCGATGGCAAATCTATTTATGGTGGGGGAGGTATTGCGCCACTGGAGAATTATTTTGACCATTATTGTGAGTTGCAAAAAATGTATTTCCACCAAAGCGTTCGCGGTCTCGGTTATGGCCAAAAATTGATGTCTTTGTGTTTAGCATTTGCCAAAACTCAGGGCTATACTCATTGTTATTTGGAAACAATGGAGTATATGACAAAAGCTCAAGGCTTGTATCGCCATTCTGGTTTCAGCTATATTGATGGCCCCTTGGGCGACACGGGACATCATGCTTGTGGGGTTCAAATGATTAAAGCTCTGGTTTGAAAATGACTTTAAAGGACTACCAAAATCATTGGGCCGCGCACTTAAAAGATCTATATCCCAGCGAGGAAATACGCAGTTTGCTGATCATGGGGCTCAGGCATCGATTGAACTGGTCTGCGGTGGATTTAGTCCTGCGACAGGATGTTGAAATTCCCCCTGAAGATCTGCTTTGGCTCAATGAGGCTTTGGAGCGATTAAAAAATAAACAGCCCATGCAACAAATCATGGGTTATACTTGGTTTTGCGACGCAAAGTTTTTAGTTAGCTCAAAGGCCCTCATCCCAAGACCCGAGACTGAAGAACTGGTTTTGTATCTGCGTCAAAAGCTCCAGAGTAGCCAGGTAAAAGAAGCCTTGGATATAGGCACAGGATCTGGCTGTATCGCCCTGAGTTTAGCCGTAGTTATGCCTGAGACTCAATGGTGGGCCTGGGATGTTTCCTCTGAAGCACTGGCTTTAGCGCAAAAAAATCAAGCCCAATTTCAGCCAAAGGTCCGTTGGGGTCAGCGAGATATTTTTGAGCCATGGGGGGGTCAAAACTTTGATTTAATCGTTTCTAATCCACCATACATTCCTGAAGACGAGCAAGATATCATGGATAAAAATGTATTGGAATACGAGCCCCACTTAGCCTTATTCGTACCTACAAATGATCCCTTACGATTTTACCGAGTGATAAGTACCCAGGGATTAAAGTATTTAAATCCCAATGGTGAATTGTATTTTGAATGTCATTACAACTACACCCAGGCTGTGGCTCAGCTGATGAAATCCCTTGGATACACCCAGGTAAACTCCTGGAAGGATCAATGGGGTAAATGGCGCTTTGTCTCGGGAATTCGCCCTTAAAATTTGTCAATAACTTAGGTTGAATAATTGAGTCCTATCCCGTTTTTAAGGCTGTGGAATGATTATATTTGTCCTAATGAGCGTGGAAGAAAAAATCAAAGCATTGCGCGCCGAATTGGCGCTTCACAATCATAGATATTACGTACTTGATGAGCCTGTAATATCCGATTATGAATTTGATCGGATGCTCTCCAGTTTGCAAGAATTGGAGCTGGCTAACCCCGAATATTTTGATCCGAATTCCCCTACCCAGCGGGTGGGTGGCGGCGTAACCAAAAATTTTGAAACCGTAAGGCATGATCATCGCATGTACTCTTTGGACAACAGTTATTCCAAAGAGGATTTATTGGATTGGCAAGCCCGAATATACAAGTTGGTCCATGAGCCGATTACCTATATGTGTGAGCTCAAATACGATGGTGCCTCCATTAGCTTGACTTATGAAAATGGACAGCTTTTGCGCGGGGTTACCCGAGGCGATGGTCTGCAGGGCGATGAGGTCACGGCCAATATTCGAACCATTAAATCAGTGCCGCTTGTGGTTAACGCGCCGAGTATGGAGCGGTTTGATATTCGCGGTGAGATCATTATGACCAAATCAGGCTTTGCATCACTAAACGATCAAAGACGCCAGCAAGGCGAAGAAGAATTTAAAAACCCGCGTAACACGGCTTCTGGGAGTCTAAAACTACAGGACAGTGCGGAAGTCGCCAAACGTCCATTGACCTGCCTTTTGTATTCGATTCAAGGCGCCTCGTGGGTTATTGAGACGCAGCAGCAAATGCTTGAGCAAGCCCGAGATATGGGTTTTAAAGTCCCCAATGAAGCCCGTATGGCCTCAAATATGGAGGAGGTTTTGGCCTTTATTGATTACTGGGATATACATCGGCATGAATTGCCCTATGAAATAGATGGTGTGGTGATAAAAGTAAATGAGCTTGGACATCAGCAAACCCTCGGCTATACGGCCAAAGCGCCAAGATGGGCCATGGCTTATAAATTCAAAGCCGAGGAGGCCACCACCATACTCAAAAATGTGGTTTATCAAGTCGGACGTACAGGGGCCATTACTCCAGTGGCTGAGCTTGAGCCTGTCGATTTAGCAGGCACAGTTGTGAAGCGCGCCTCTCTGCATAATGCTGATCAAATTGAGAAATTGGATCTGCATTTTGGGGACACAGTTGTGGTGGAGAAGGGTGGAGAAATCATACCAAAAATAACTTCAGTAAAAACCAATTTACGTCGCGATGATGCTGTTTCAGTGGGCTTTATCGAGCGTTGTCCGGAATGCGATACAGCTTTGGTACGTCTGGAAGGTGAAGCGCAGCATTATTGTCCCAATGAGCAAAACTGTCCGCCGCAAATCGGAGGGCGAATACAACATTTTATCTCCCGAAAGGCTATGGATATTGATGGTTTAGGTGAGGAGACGGTCAGTTTAATGGTAAAACAGGGCTTGATAAAAGACTTTGCTGATCTCTATACCCTCGCGGTAGATCAACTCATTCCACTAGAGCGCATGGGTGAAAAAAGCGCGCAAAATTTAGTGCAAGGCGTGCAAAATTCAATCCGACAGCCCTTTCACAAAGTTTTATTTGCTTTGGGTATACGTCATGTAGGGGAGACCGTGGCTCAAAAATTAGCTAAAGCCTTTGGCACTATTGACCGCCTGCGCATGGCCACTGAGGAAGAATTAATCGGGGTAGAAGATATTGGTCAAAAAATTGCCCAAAGCTTAATGGATTACTTTGCCAATGAGCAGAATTGGTATCGCATAGAGCGTCTTCGCGCTTATGGGTGTCAATTTGAATCCAAAGAGGAAGAAACGCCTTCAAAATCTTCTGAAATTTTATCTGGCCTTTCGTTTGTTGTCTCTGGAGTCTTTGAGCAAATTAGTCGAGAAGAATTGAAGGCTTTGATTATGGCCCATTCTGGCAAAGTAGTGGGCAGTATATCAGGAAAGACCTCCTATGTGGTCGCTGGAGATCAGATGGGCCCGAGTAAACGACAGAAAGCCGAAAAGCTGGGAATTCCTATGCTCTCAGAAGAAGAGTTTTTTAATATGATTGCCGTAAAATCCTAATCCATGGAATTGTTGCACAACATACGGGAGTGGCTCAAAAAAAAGTGGTTAAGTCGTGATTTAGATCAGGCCTTAAAAAAGCGCGATCGATCAGGCCTGAATGCCAAATGTCGCACCTTGGGTATTTTGGTTGACGAAAGTGTCGTTCCAGAATTTGACGGATTCTACGATTGGTATGCAGACCTAAACATGGCCCCTAAGGACATAAAGGTGTTTACTTACCTGGAGGTAAAAAAGAAATTACCGACCCTGAGACAAAATCAGCTCACCAATACTGATTTTGACTGGCAGGGCCATATCGCCAATCCAGGTGCAATCGAGTTTATGGAAACTTCATTTGATGTCCTTTTAGCCTTGTATAAACCGGGAAATGAACTACTGGATTTAGTGGTGGCCAAAAGTAAAAGTAAATTTAAAGTAGGGAGTCAGGGACTCAATCAAGCCTTGTATGACCTATCCCTGGCGGTTGCGCCGGAGCGCCTGGCGCTTATGCGCAGTGAGTTTGTCAAATACATGGGTATTTTAAATAAAAAATTATGAAAGAACTAATCGGGACAGGGGTAGCCCTTATTACGCCATTTGATGATGAAGGTGCCATTGATTTTGAAGCCCTAGCACAGCTGGTCAATTTTCAAATAGAGCAGGGGATAAATTATCTGGTGGTTTTAGGAACCACTGCCGAAAGTGTAACCTTGAGTAAATCGGAAAAACAAGCCGTTTTGGAGGCGGTTGTACGCACTAATTCAGGTAGAGTGCCGATTGTATTGGGTGTCGGTGGTAATGATACGCGCAGCGTGTTGGCGCAATTAAAGCAGGTAAATCCAGCCGAGATCACTGCAATACTTTCGGTTTCTCCGATGTACAACAAGCCTTCCCAAGGGGGATTGATCGCGCATTTTACTGCAGTGGCAAAAGAGAGTCCTGTTCCTGTAATTTTGTACAATGTCCCGGGCCGAACCGCGAGCAATATGCTGCCAGATACAGTTTTAAAACTGGCCCAAACCCCAAATATTATTGGCATCAAGGAAGCTTCAGGTGAATTGGCTCAAGCTATGGAAATTATGCGTTCTGCGCCGGAAGGTTTTTTAGTTATCTCCGGAGATGATCTCATTGCCTTACCCATGACGATGATGGGGGGACACGGGGTAATTTCGGTAATCGGTCAAGCTTATCCTGCTGAATTTAGCCGTATGATCCAGGCGGGTCTCGATGGAAATAGCGAAGTGGCCAAAAAAATTCATTATGAATTGATGCCCATCATTGATATGATCTTTCAGCAGGGCAATCCCTCTGGGATAAAAGCATTGCTCCACAAAATGAATTTGTGTAAAAACTCCTTAAGGCTGCCTTTAGTTCCAGTGGATCAATCTCTGCAGCAGCAGATTGAGGCTTTTGTCAATCGATAAGGGATGGATTTTAATTTTTTGCTGTTAAATTTTTGACAATACAGGGGTTCAATCCGCTTTGAAGCCCTATTTTCACTGTCGAAAATTCTTTTTTTATACTGTCTTTTATTGCTTACTTTTGCCGGATGAATTGGAAGGACCTCAAATTTGCTAGTGTACTTGTTATGAGTATTTTGCTTACAGGATGCAGTGAGTATCAAAAACTTCTGCGTTCTGACGATACTGCAGCAAAATACAACATGGCAGATTCTTTGTACAAGGCCAAAAAGTACAAAAAAGCACTGCCGCTCATGGAACAAATCGTGCCTATATATCGAGGAAAACCGCAGGCAGAGCCACTGATGTATCGCTATGCCAATACCTTTTACAACCTGGAGGATTATTATTTGGCCGGCTACCAATTCGAACGCTTTGTGGTGTCCTATCCCAAAAGTGATTCTCTGGAAATGGCGGCCTATAAGTCCGCAAAAAGTTATTACGAGTTGTCTCCACGCTTTTCTTTGGATCAAAAAGACACCTACATTGCCCTAGAAAAACTGCAAGGTTTTGTCGATAACTATCCAGAGTCGGAGTATCGCGCAAATTGCAATAATATGGTGCAAGAGCTCAAAGTAAAACTCGAGCGAAAGGATATTGAAACTGCTAAGCAATACCGCCGTATTAGTGATTACAAAGCTGCCATCAAGGCTTTTGATAATTTCATACAAGACCACCCGGGATCGATTTATCGTGAAGATGCCTATTTCGGTCGTCTAGAAGCTGCTTTTGTTTTGGCCCAAAACAGCGTTTCTTATCTAGTTAAAGAACGCCTTGAAACAGCGAAAAAATACTTTGATAGTTTTATGAAGTATTACAGCAGCAGCGCTCAGCGTGGCGCTGCCGAGGAAATACTGCTACAAATCAACACACAATTACAAGAACAGACTTTATCTTCAAATTAATATACCATCTCTATGAGTGATATCAGAAATTCAGACGCCCCTGTGAACACGACAACCATTGATAAAAATCAATTGGACGCACCCACAGGCAATATTTATGAGGCGATCTCAATTATCGCCAAACGTGCAACACAAATTAACGGTGATATTAAAAAAGAACTCACTGAGAAACTCGATGAGTTTGCTACCTATAACGATAGTTTAGAGGAGATTTTTGAGAACAAGGAGCAGATTGAAGTTTCCAAGTTTTATGAGCGTCTGCCTAAGCCACACGCCTTGGCGGTTCAAGAATGGCTCGAGCAAAAAATCTATCACCGCAATACCAAAGACGAGGTAATCGACTAAAGGCCTTAAGCCAATGTTAGCGGGTAAACACATTTTGTTGGGCGTTACAGGGGGTATTGCCGCCTATAAGACCCCAGCCTTAGTGCGTTTGCTAAAAAAACAAGGTGCCGAGGTTCGTGTGGTCATGACCCCGGATGCCTTGGAGTTTGTCGCACCACTTACATTATCAGTTTTATCTGAAAATCCAGTTTTTTGGACTTTTACGGATCAAGAAGCCCCCGACCAAGGATTGTGGAATAATCACGTGCACTTGGCTTCCTGGGCAGACTTGTTTTTGATTGCCCCTGCCACGGCAAACACCTTGGCGAAAATGGCCGGTGGTGCTTGTGATAACCTACTCCTGGCGGCCTATCTATCTTCTGATTGTCCGGTCTATTTTGCTCCAGCTATGGATTTGGATATGCACGAGCATCCTGCAACCCAGTCTTCGTTTAAACGATTGGAGGAATTTGGCAATATAATGATCCCCGCAGAGCACGGAGAATTAGCTAGCGGTTTGGTTGGTCCCGGACGTATGGCCGAGCCTGAAAATATTGTGTCCTTTCTCCAAAAGGACCTTCGCTCAAAAGCGCCCCTGGCAGGCAAGCGCTATTTGATCACAGCTGGACCTACCTTTGAGCGCATTGATCCGGTGCGCTATATCGGGAATTTTTCCAGTGGTAAAATGGGTTATGCCATTGCTAATGCCGCTGCTGGGCTCGGCGCTGAGGTTATTCTTGTTTCTGGGCCTACTCCAGAGCATAAACTGCAATCCTCGATTCAGAAAATCACTACGGTAACGGGCTCTGAAATGTTCACAGCAGTAAATACCCATTACCAAAACCAAGATGTGGTTATTTTGTGCGCTGCAGTCGCGGATTTTAAGCCAAAAGAAGTTGCTGAGCACAAAATAAAAAGTAAGACCCAATCGTTGTCTATTGAACTTAGTCCTACGGTGGATATTGCCGCGCATTTGGGACAAGAAAAAACAAATCAAATACTGGTTGGATTTGCTCTAGAGACCCATGATGCTTTGGATCATGCAAAAAGCAAGCTCAAGAAAAAGAATTTAGATTTAATTGTTTTAAATTCGCTGGAGGACCAAGGCGTTGCTTTTGGTGCTGAGACCAATAAAATTACTATCATTGATCGCGATGAAAACCTGCATCCTTATCCCCTTAAGTCAAAGGCTCAGGTGGCTCGTGATATAATTGACTTTATCATTGCTTTACAAAATGCGTAAAATAGTTTTGTGCTTACTTTTGGGATTTGTCACTACTCTTGTTCAGGGGCAAGAACTCAATGCTACAGTGACTATAGATGCCGAGCAGACCGGCCAGCCCAATGCTCAGGTTTTCCGCACTTTGAAAGACCAGCTTACAGAGCTTTTGAACGAAACGCGCTGGACCAACCGCAGCTTTACCAATCAGGAGCGCATCGATTGTAATTTTACCTTGATCCTCCAGAGTTTTGAGTCCACAACTTTTTCTGGGAGTCTTCAAGTGCAGTCCTCCAGAACGATTTACGGCTCAACCTATGACAGTCCAGTATACAATTACAACGATCGTCAGTTTATTTTTGAGTATTCAGAGTTTCAGCCTCTGGTGTTCAACATCAACAACTTTGATTCGAACTTAGTTTCTGTATTGGCCTATCACGTCTATACGATAATTGGACTAGACGCGGATACATTTTCTTTAAATGGCGGTGATCCCTATTTCTCGCAAGCCCGACAAATCGTCAATACAGCGGCTTCGAGTAATTACCAGGGCTGGAAGGCGGTCGACGGTACTCAATCTCGTTATCGTTTTAATGATGCTGTGCTTTCTAATGTTTATCAGGATTTTCGTCAGGCCCTGTACGATTACCATCGCGCGGGCTTAGACCTTATGTCCTCAAATCTAAAAAATGGTAAAACAGGTGTGCGCGATGCTGTAATTTTGTTAAAAAAAGTGAACGACCGACGTCCAAATTCATTTTTGATGCGCACTTTTTTTGATGCCAAAGCCGACGAAATACAACAAATATTCTCGGATGGCCCTACAATCGAAATCACCCAATTGGTTGAAGTCCTCAAGCGTATTGCGCCGACCAAAAGTGATAACTGGAATAAAATTAAACTCTAAATCACCGTCCGTGGGAATGCCGTAAGGATTCTCTGATGGTATTGATGGATTATTGTGCTTAAGTCATTAATCATAAAGAACTACGCTCTAATTGAGGACCTTCAGGCCTCCTTTGACGCCGGGTTTACGGTGATTACCGGAGAGACTGGAGCGGGCAAGTCTATACTTTTAGGGGCGCTGGATTTTGTGCTGGGCCGCAGAGCAGATACTAAAGTGATGCGCAATCCGGATGAGAAATGCATCGTAGAGGCTCATTTTGATCTCTCAGCTTACGGATTGAAAAGTATTTTTGATCAGTTAGATTTAGACTACGATGCAGCGACTATTTTGCGTCGAGAAATTTGGCCAAGTGGCAAATCAAGGGCCTTTGTCAATGATTCTCCGGCGAGTCTAAATCAAATCCAAGAACTCAAAAAAAATCTGGTTGAAATTCACCACCAAGGGGATACACATGACTTGGAGAACGAATCGTTTCAACTCAATTTTATCGATACCATTGCAGGACTTCAAGGCACGATAAAAAAATACAGTTCTGATTATCTACGGTGGCAGAAAACAAAAGCCCGATATGAAGATTTAGTCTTACGCCAACAAAAGGCGCTGCAAGAGCAGGATTATCAAAAATTTGTTTTAGAGGAATTGAATGCTTTGAACTTAGACAAGCTCAACCAAAATGAGCTGGAGCAAAGTCTGAATTTAGCGCAGAATCAAGAGCAGATTCAAAATGTTATCCAGGAAGTTTCTACCCTCATCGATCAGGAAGAGTTTGGATTGCTAGATCGTTTATTTACAATGCGCCAGCGCATAAACTCTATAAGTGGCGTATCGGATGAATTTTTACAACTATCACAGCGTATCGATAGTCTGCGTATCGAACTTGAAGACATTCGATCGACTTTGGAATCCCAGCTAGGGTCTATTGAGTATGAGCCGGAGGAATTGCTGGGTATCGAGCAGCGTCTTGACGAGCTTTACCGAATTCAGCGTAAGCACGGCTTACAAAGTGTTGAGGAGCTGATAGAATTCAGGGATGAACTATCCAAAGGACTTCAAGACTCCAGCGATCTTGAGGAAACTATCCAGCAGCTGGAGATTGACCTGTCCGCCATGGAAGATGACTTGGAAAAGCAGGCTGAGCAGTTGTTTCAAAGTCGCTCAGGAGTAATTCCCGAATTAGAGTCTCGATTGGGTCAATTTTTTAAGGACCTAGCATTGCCAGAGGCCAGAATAAAATTTAAACTCGAGAGAACTTCAAGGCTTAATCTGAACGGTGGGGTACAATCCTCAATTTGGTTTTCAGCTAATCGCGGAATCGATTTACGCCCCATAGAAAAGGTGGCCTCCGGAGGAGAAATGAGTCGTGTGACTTTATCCGTCAAAGCGGTACTGGCAGAGTATGAACATTTACCTACTTTGATTTTTGATGAAATCGATACCGGAATTTCAGGAGAAACAGCCTTGAAAATGGCAGAAATCTTATCGCAAATGAGCGGACGGGGTCAGTTATTTTGTTTAACCCATCTACCACAAACAGCAGCAAAAGGACGATTCCACAAACGGATCTTTAAAGACTCTACAGGCGAGAAAACAAGAACCTATATTCAAGATTTAGAGCCGCAGCAGCGCATTTTGGAAATCGCGCAAATGATTGGCGGTCATGAGCTTACAGATTCGGCCAAAGCACATGCCCGACAATTGTTGAATTGAGTTATATTTGTGGCATTAACCAATTTTAGAATTCATGGCCTATAATCTACTTAAAGGAAAAAAAGGAATCATATTTGGTGCGCTTGATCCGAATTCAATCGCCTGGAAGACCGCCGAGCGCGTGCACGAGGAAGGAGGACAATTCGTTTTAACCAATGCGCCCATTGCCATGCGTATGGGACAGATTGATGCCTTGGCACAAGCCACCGGATCTCAGATTATCCCGGCAGATGCGACCAATCTAGATGACTTAAACAATTTGGTCAGCCAAGCGATGGAAATACTCGGCGGAAAACTTGACTTTGTGCTTCATTCTATCGGCATGTCTGTAAACGTGCGTAAAGGAAAACATTATACCGATCAGAATTACGATTGGACCCATAAAGGCTGGGATGTCTCAGCGGGCTCTTTTCACAAAACCATGCAGGTATTATATAAACAGGATGCTATGAATGAGTGGGGCAGTATCGTGGCCCTATCCTACATGGCCGCACAGCGCGTTTTTCCTGATTACAATGACATGGCCGATAACAAAGCTTACCTTGAATCTATTGCCCGAAGTTTTGGCTACTTTTTTGGACGCGATAAAAAGGTGCGGGTCAATACAATTTCTCAGTCCCCAACGCCGACAACTGCTGGTCAAGGGGTGAAGGGTTTTGATGGCTTTATCGCTTATGCTGAGAAAATGTCTCCGCTTGGGAATGCCACCGCATTAGATTGCGCCAATTATACGGTTGCTATGTTTAGCGATTTAACCAAACGGGTCACCCTTCAAAACCTGTACAACGACGGAGGTTTTTCCAATATGGGGGTCAGTGACGCGGTCATGGAATATTTCACCCAAGAATAGGTTAAAATTTAGTTGCTCGAAAAAAAAGCGTTTTTCATCGGAATCGTGACAAATTCGGGTGAAAAACGCTTTGTTAATTTCAATTTTATAAATACATTTACGTCTAATAACTAATTTATATCGATAATTATGAAAAAAATTACTTTAATTTTCGCTTTGTTTGCGTTCGCGACTAGTTTCGGTCAGCGCGTGCAGCAGCGAGTTCCCTCTTTAAGCAGGGTAGCTGTCGGGCCACAGGTCCAGGCAAATGAAAGTAGTGATCAAGTCCAAAGTCTTCGTTCCAATGAAGCCTTGTTTGCTGACTATCTTCAGAATGCTCAAAGGTCAGTACAGAATAACCAAATTTCTGTTGATCAAATTGTTCAGCGCACTGGTCGTGCGACCATTGTTTTGGATGCCGCCGACAGAGGTGTCTCTCAGAGTAATCCGGTAGTCCTGCGTCAGAGCAATATTGACCGTATGCAGTATGCTCCATGTACCTATGCGAACCCAAGTAACGGATGGGAAAATGGTTACAACTACACTGGAGCTTTCGGTGCCGTTGAAAATGACTTCATCGTTGAGGCGGGTGTGACGTTTGATTTTGATCAAATTACTTATAACACTTTCATTGCCCCAGGTGAGACTGTGGTTAGTGTTGATGTTGAAATCAAAGAAGATGCCGGCGGTGTGCCAGGAGCAGTTATTGCTTCTTTCCCAGCCGTAGCACCGACATCTCAAACTATAATCGGAGGAAACTTTGGTTTTGATGGAAGTGAAGTTGTTCTTAGTATGCCTCCAGTTACTTTAAGTGAGGGAACATATTGGGTTGCTTTAAATAATGGTGTATCAAGTTTAGGTGGGCCATTGTTTTGGGAAGTAACTTCTGCTACTATGGTAGGTCAACCAATGTATCAAAATGGTACAAACCCAGATCCTGTAATGGATGGGGTTTATGCATTTTCTGGTGATTGTAGTACAGGATCAAGCGGCCCTTGTGCCTATGACAATCCAAGCAATGGATGGGAGAATGGATATAACTACACTGGTGCATTTGGCGCTGTAGAAAATGATTTTATTGTTGAGGCTGGAGTAACTTTTGATTTTGATCAAATCACCTACAATACTTTTATTGCTCCAGGTGAGACTGTGGTTAGTGTTGATGTTGAAATCAAAGAAGATGCCGGCGGTGTGCCAGGAGCAGTTATTGCTTCTTTCCCAGCCGTAGCGCCAACATCTCAAACTATTATTGGTGGTAACTTCGGTTTTGATGGAAGCGAAGTCGTGCTTGACATGCCACCAGTGACTTTGGAAGAAGGAACCTATTGGGTAGCGTTAAATAATGGTGTATCAAGTTTAGGTGGGCCATTGTTCTGGGAAGTAACCTCTGCTACCATGGTTGGTCAACCGATGTATCAAAATGGTACAAACCCAGATCCTGTAATGGATGGGGTTTATTCATTCTCTGGACAGTGTAGCTCAGGAAGCAATGCAACTGTGATCAACTTTGATCCAACAGCAGCTTACATTGGTTATATGAACGTTTTTGAAACTCCAGCAAACGGAGGCGGATTCGTTTTCGGCAGTCCTTGGGGTGTGCCAGATCTTAAAACGGTAATTGATCCAACTCCGGTAGAAGGTTCAGTGACACTTTATCCAAACTTCAATACTTATGATGACAACCCAACAGATCCTTTCTGGGTTGATCAAACAACTGGTCTTGGTAATAAAACCATGGAAGCCAATACTTATGTAGATGATCCATCACTAGCTCAGCAAGAGCTTATCTGGACTGGATATGTGATTTCAAATACTATTGATCCATCTTACCAGGCTGAAGCCTTTATTAAAGTATTTAACGCCGATTTTTCGGTGTTGAAAATTGAAACTGCTCCGCTTATACAGGGTGAGTATTTTGAAGTAAATTATACCAACGTTGAGCCAGGCGATACTTTTGTTCAGTACGGATGGTATGTTATTGGACTTAATGCAAGTTCTGCAAATGAAACTGCTCTAGGTAATGTGGTGATTGGAACTCAGCCTGCAGGTTGTGGTGACTTCTCTTATACTAATGAAGTGCCAACAGGTGGTGGGCCACCAGCACAGATTTTCCCGGACTTCCCAGACTTTACAAGTATCGCTGTTGATGATGTATTCTTCACAGGGGATGCCGGTCTAATTTGTTCTATTGATATTCAAGGTCGTTATACTGCTGGTGCTCCTGGTCTTCCTGGAGATCCAAACGGTGCAGTTCAATTGACCATTTATAATGACGATAATGGAATTCCTGGTGACGTTCGTTACCAAGAGACCTTCCCAGGAAGTGTAGATGCTGATGGTGATGCTAACTTCACATTAGAGCCAGCTCAAGTAATTGAGGCTACCCTTAACCCTGATACTCGTTACTGGATTTCTGTTGCTGTAGTAATGGAGTTCGGTTTAGGTGGTCAGTGGTTCTGGGGCAGTGCTGAGGACACAAATGACAACGCAGCTCTATGGCAAAACCCAGGTGGTGGATTTGGTGTCTGCCCAACATGGGGTACTTTTGCTGACTGTGGTGTCGGTGGTGGACTAGGTCCAGACCTTTTGATGGATATCGAAATGGTTGCTACTGATCCATTGACTTACGACGTTTGTGCTGGAGCACGTACCATTGAGTGTAATACTTCAGTATTTGGTGATACTTTATCAGCAACTTCTGATGTGGGTGTAGCTCCTGATTGTGATACTTCAACAGGTGCGCCTGGTGTGTGGTATAAGTTTGAAGATACTTCAGGATTAGCTTCTGAAATTCTATTATATACTTGTAGTGATAACACAGATTACGATACCAAGTTATCGGTTTACACCGGAGAGTGTGGTGACTTTACTTGTGTGGTTGGAAACGATGACGATTGTCCAAACTTCCAGTCATCTGTTGAATTCATGTCAGATGGTAACACTACCTTCTACATCTTAGTTCATGGATGGAACACAAGTGTTGGTAACTTTGAATTGACTATGGAATGTACATTGATCCCACCACCAAACAATGATATCGTAAATGCGATTGACTTGTTGACTGTGGGTTGCCCATGGACTGATGAAGATGTGGCTATGCCTGCTGCAACTGAAGAGGCTGGTACTCCTGCTGGATGTGATATCTCTGGTGCTGCTGGTGTATGGTATGAGTTTACTCCTGAAATCAATGGTTTCATCACTGGAACAATTGCTTCTCCAGCGGGTATAAGCTCTGTAACATTCTACACTGCTCCTGATCAATCCTCTGTAGAGACTGATCTTGTACACGTAGATTACTATCAGAACCAATGTTTACCAGGTTCAAGTGCGACTATCCCTGTTGTTGGTGGTCAAACCTACTACTGTTTCGTAGTGAATACTGGTGGTATTACTGATATCGTGTTTGATAACTGTCAGTTGGGTACTGCAAGTAATGAAATCGAAGGATTTGAGTTCTATCCGAACCCAACCCGCGAGCGCATTAACCTTGCTGCTGCTCAAAACATTGAATCAGTTGTATTGTACAACATTTTAGGTCAGAGAATGATCGAAGTAAATGTTGATGCAACAACTACTGAATTGAATGTTGCTCACTTGGCTGCTGGTGCTTACCTCATGGAAGTTACCGTAGATGGTCAAACTGGCACTTACAAAGTGATCAAGCAATAAGAAAGGTATAATTAGTTATACAAGAAAGCCATCCCTTAACGGGATGGCTTTTTTATTGCGTATTTTTGTGTTATGCCAAAGTTGTATTCGTTCATCATACCGGTATTCAATCGTCCTGACGAACTCAGAGACTTGCTGTATTCCATAACTCAATTAGAGGGATCATTGGCATTTGAGGTCGTGGTTGTTGAGGATGGATCCACCCTGCGGTCAGATGATCTAATATCTCAATTTGGCTCTTTGAATCTAGTTTATCACTATAAAGAGAATTCAGGTCCAGGCGATTCCCGCAATTTTGGGATGCAAAATGCAGGCGGGGACTATTTTATAATATTAGATTCAGATTGTATTCTCTCTCCAGGTTATTTAAAGGCTGTGGATTCGGCCCTAAACAATAAGTTCGTCGATTGTTTCGGCGGGCCTGATGCCGCGCATTCTAGTTTTAACCTGCGTCAAAAAGCCATAAGTTTCGTGATGACCTCGTTTTGGACCACAGGTGGCGTACGGGGCAGCAAGCGTAAACTCAAGCGCTTCGAGCCTCGAAGTTTTAATATGGGCCTGAGTCAGAAGGCTTTTTCAAAAAGTGGTGGCTTCTCCGATTTACATCCAGGGGAAGATCCTGAGTTGGTGCATCGCCTCTGGGATTTAGGCTTTGAAACGACCTATATTGATAAAGCTCTAGTTTATCACAAAAGACGCATTACTTGGCAGAGCTATGCCCGTCAGATTTATAAATTTGGCTTAGCGCGTAGTATTTTAAATCTATGGAGACCACAAACCGCTTCGTGGGTTTTTTGGTTTCCATTTTTTGCGATAATTGTGGGCTTAATGGCTATGAGCTTGGCACTTTTTGACTATTACCTTCCTGTGTTAGGTGTATTGGCCTATATTTTATTTGTCGCCCTGACAGCAACGGTTAAATTAAGATCGATTCAAGCCTTTTTTGCCGTTCCATTGGCTTTTAGTATTCAACTGTTGTCCTATGCTCGAGGTTTTTTTACAGGTTGGGTATTTTTAAACCTACTTAAAAGAGATCCACGAATTAAATTTCCTCATATGTTTTTTAAATGATTGAAATATGAGTTTAATCACCATCAAGAATAACCAAAAGCTTCGGTCGTTTCTATTCTTTTTTATACTGGCTGCCTCGATTTGGTTTTTGACTAAATTTTCCAAACCATTAGTAGCCGAATTTAGCCTAGATCTTCGGTATACCAATCTGCCAGAGCAAACGCTAGTTTCTCCTCAGGCTCCCAAGAATTTATTAATTAAGGTCAACGCCAATGGTTTTAAATTATTGACTGAGTTTTTTAAAGATAAAACCCTAGTTCTTGATTTGTCTGCAGGTCGGGCTTTGGAAGAGGATAAAATTCGATTTAATCAAGATCAACTTTTGGCCTTTTGTTATCGAAAATTACCCTTTGCAGAGGTCATATCTGTGGAAACTAAAGAACTTATCATCCCTGTGGATCGTATGGCAGCCAAAACCATCGAGGTTGTTTTTCAAGGAGAATTGAGTCTGGCTCAAGGATTTAAAATAATAGACGGGCCAGAACTGCGCCCTAAGGAGATTACTATTTATGGCCCATCTCAAATTATCGATACTATCAGCGCAGTAAATACGGTTTTTACGCGCCTGGATAATTTACGCGCCAATACCCATAAGTCCCTTGCGCTAGAGGCTCTGTGGTCTGATCAGCTGAGTCGGTCTCGGGATAGCATTAGTTGGTCGGTTGAAATTCTGGAATTTACACAAAAGCAAATTGAGCTCCCTGTAGAATTGGTCAATGTACCCCGTGGGCGCAGGCTTCAAATATTTCCAGAAACCATGGTTTTGTCTGTAGAAATTCCAGTAAATGAATATGCCTTGTACGATAAATCAAATTTTAGACTCATTTGTGATTATAATGAGCGTATTTCCGAGGATAGTTTTATGATTCCTCGTTTGAGTAAATTACCCGAGGGTGTTTATAAGCCTGAATTGAGCCATAAAAAAGTTGATTATGTCGAGTTTGCCCAATAAACCAAAAATTGTTTGCTTGACCGGAGGTATAGGTTCTGGTAAGTCTACAGTAGCCGCTATGTTTGCCGATTTGGGCATTGCGGTTTATAGGGCCGATGATGCAGCCAAAAAGTTAATGCAAGAAGATCAGGCACTTAAACGGGCTTTGATGGATTTATTAGGCGCAAACACCTTTGACGACAAAGGGCAGTTAAATCGCTCTTGGATTGCCCAAAGACTTTTTAATGATCCGGGTTTACTCGATCAGTGGAACGATTTAGTTCACCCTCGTGTTTCTGATGATTTTAAACAGTGGTTGAATTTACAAACAGGAAATTACATCATAAAAGAGGTGGCAATTTTATTCGAAACTGGTGGTCAAAGGCATTGTGATCTCAGTGTGCTGGTCACAGCACCTGTAAATGAGCGCATTAAGCGTGTCATGAAGCGCGATTCTTGGACCCAGGAACAGGTACAACAACGGCTCAAACATCAATGGACCGACGATCGTAAAATCCCATTGGCTGACTTTGTTGTAGAAAATTTAGATTTATCCCTTCTCTCAAAGGAAGTAAGTGAACTTCATGTTTTGCTCTCGCGTTAGCGGATTTAAGTCTTTACTTTTTGTTTGTTAAGTTTTGGTTAAAGCAAAACAGCACTATATGTTAAAATCTTAATTTTAACATATGAACAAACGCTTGTTTTATTTGTTGATTGGCCTGATGTCTTTGGCCCTTTTAGGCATCGTGTTTGTTCAGGGCTATTGGATTCGCAATGCCTTTACCACTAAAGAAGATCAATTCACTCTCGGGGTAAGACAACTTTTGATCGATGTTGCGCGTCAAATTGAACTGCGAGAAACCGAAGATTACTATAAACTTTACAGTGGACTTGTAGATAGCATAGACACTCCAGAAAATGTCAATGTTACGGAGTTGATCTATCGCATTGTCAACGAGGACAAGAACGAAACCATTATTTTCTCTGACGGAATTATCGAAGAGGATTATAAACTCTCTTCGTACTTCTTTGAATTTGAATTTGATTCTATTGCCTTTAAGAAGATTACCAATCAAAAGACAACCACAAAAATCATAAGTTCTTTAGATGATCAAGGTCAAGTGACACAAACCACAGTAGATTTTGATCGTCTTCGCGATTTTGAACGCAAGCAGTTTGAGGAAGCAGTGTCCAATATTGCTTCAAGAATGCCGCTGCATAAACGCGTTAGTGTGGGGGAAATCCAGCGATTGATAGAAGGTGAAGCGGCTGAAAGAGGGATAAAGTCAAAGTTTGATTTTGCGGTTTACAGCAACGATCTCGCCACTAAGGTGCGCTCGCGTAATTTCAAATTGGATCCTAAAACCACCTATGGTGTGCCATTGTTTGTCAATGATTCATTTGAGTCTGAGTATCAGCTCTATGTTAACTTTTCTGATAAAAACAAGGAGATTTTTAATTCATTTCTAGGCATGGCATTACTGTCCCTGATATTTACCTCGATCATCATATTGACTTATTCAAACACCTTGTCACAACTCATGCGCCAGCGTCAAATCTCACAAATAAAGACGGACTTCATCAATAATATGACCCATGAGTTCAAAACTCCTATTGCCACAATAAATTTAGCCCTAGATGCTATGAAGAATCCTAAAGTGGCCGATGATAAGGAGTTTATCGCGCGGTATATGAAAATGATTCGTGACGAAAATAGACGTATGCATGCCCAGGTTGAAAATGTACTGCGCATTTCAAAACTCGAAAAAAATCAATTGGATTTGCCTAAACAGCGGATCAAATTACACGAAATTATAGAGGATGCCATCAGCCATGTCACCTTGATGATAGACAATCGATCGGGTAAGCTTACAACCAGTTTCGAGGCGCTGAAATCCTCTATACTAGGCAATGATTTACACTTGACTAACGTTATGGTCAATATATTAGATAATGCCATAAAGTATTCAGACCAGGCTCCTGAGATCAATATCACTACAGAAAATGTAAAAGACAGTATCATTTTAAAAGTGTCGGATAATGGTATCGGGATGTCGAAGGCTGCACAAAAGCGCATCTTTGAAAAATTTTATCGTGAACCCACTGGAGATATTCACAACGTCAAAGGACACGGTTTAGGTTTGGCCTATGTCAAACGGATACTTGATGATCACAATGCCGAGATCTTTGTAGAGAGTGAAAAAGGAAAGGGGAGCACCTTCATCATTAAATTTGATCTAATCTCTTAAAATATGGAAAAACAAAACAAAAAAATTCTTTTGGTTGAAGACGATCCTAATTTTGGAACCGTACTTAAGGATTACTTAACGATGAATGACTATGAGGTTATTCATGCTAAAAACGGAATGGAAGGCTTTGAAAAGTTTAAAAAGGATCATTTTGATTTGTGTATTCTTGATGTTATGATGCCCTACAAGGATGGCTTTACTTTGGCAAAAGAGATTCGCGAAAAAAACCAACAGGTCCCGATTATATTTTTAACGGCCAAAGCCATGAAAGAGGATGTGCTTAAGGGTTATAAAATTGGGGCTGATGATTATCTAAATAAGCCCTTTGACAGTGAGGTCTTGCTGATGAAAATCAAGGCAATTATGCAGAGAAAATCCACTGAGTCCTTAGGAGACAGTAAGCAATTCGATTTTAAATTTGGTGATTTTCAGCTCAATGCAAAATTGCGTTATCTAACTTACAAGGACGAAAAACCCATAAAACTGTCGCCCAAAGAAAATGACTTATTGCGTCTGTTAGCGCTGCATAAAAATGATTTAATGCCTAGAGAGCTCGCTCTGACTAAAATCTGGCGAGATGACAATTATTTTACCTCGCGCAGTATGGATGTCTACATTGCCAAGTTGCGAAAATATTTAGGGGTTGACCCTCAGGTTGAAATCATTAATATTCACGGAGAAGGCTTTAGACTAGTGGTTAAGGGAGAAACAGAACTCTAAAATTTCTGAAAGAGCATTCTCGCGCTCAAACCAGTGGAGTTCTTCATTTTTATTAAACCAAGTCATCTGTCGCTTGGAAAAGCGCCTTGTGTTTTGTTTGATAAGTTCGATAGCACTTTCGAGCGATGATTTCTTGTCCAAGTGATCAAATATCTCTCTGTACCCGACGGTTTGTAAGGCGTTAAGTTCGCGGTAAGGGTAGAGCTCCTGAGCCTCTTGAACTAAACCATCTGTGATCATCTGATCAACTCTTTGATTAATGCGCTCATAAATCTCAGCACGTGGGGCTGTGAGCCCGATAATGGTGTATTTAAATGGTCTTTTTTTGACCTTGTCTGATCTAAGGGTAGAAAATGCGATGCCTGAGCTACGGTAAATTTCTAGGGCCCGAATGATGCGTTGTGGATTCATGATGTCCACCTGATTAAAATACGCAGGATCCACTTTTTTTAATTCCTCCTGAAGCCAAATTAGCCCATTTGCTTTGAATTCTTGATTTAATTGTGTTCTAACAGCATTTGGAACTTCGGGAAATTCATCTAGTCCATATAAAAGTGCATTAATGTAGAGGCCGGATCCCCCCACGACCACCGTCTTGTCCTTGTTTTCAGAAAAACGGCTGATCAGTGACATAGCCTCGCGCTCAAAATCCCCTACACTATAGGCCTCATGTATGCTTTTATGCTGAATCAGATAGTGTGGCGCAGCGCTGAGTTCCTCTTTACTGGGCACAGCGGTACCGATGGTCATCTCTTTGTAGAATTGTCTTGAATCGGCTGAAATGATATTACAATCCAAATAATTTGCTAAATCAATGGCTAGTTTGGTTTTACCAATGGCTGTAGGGCCTGCCACTACAATGATTTCATGGGGCCCTTGGGTTGCATTGATTGGGTCTTTTGTCTTCACTAGTGCTCGTCTAGTTTGTGGCCGCAATTCCAGCAATAATGGGCCGATTCCTTTTGATCCGCAGCACTGCAATTTGGACAGGATTGGGTATTGAGTTCAGGCTCTGGAATTGATGTTTTGGCATAGGCGACACTTACAATCCCCGTGGGTACGGCTATGATTCCGTATCCCATAATCATAATTACTGAGGCGATAAATTGACCCAACGGGGTTACAGGGGTAATATCGCCAAAGCCCACTGTGGTCAAAGTGACGATACACCAGTAAATACCTCTGGGAATACTGGTAAATCCACTCTCATCTCCTTCTATCAAATACATTAGTGTTCCTGCGATCATAGAAACGATAATTACCGTGAAAAGAAAAACGAGAATTTTTGGTTTCGACAAACGCAAAGCTTCTTTAAGGCGGTGCCCCTCTTTGATATAACGCGTAATTTTTAATATTCTAAATACCCGCAACAGGCGCAGAGCTCTGAGTGTCGCCAAAGCGCCTGTACCACTTATTACCAATGATAAGTAGAGCGGAAAAATTGCCACTAAATCAACCAAACCGTAAAAACTAAAAATATAGTGTTTAGGCTGTTTAATTGAAATAATACGCAGGAGGTATTCTATGGTAAAAAGGATGGTAATGACCCATTCCGCTCTGGTGAAAAAGCTATACCATGCCTTTGGAAGCCCCGGGACACTCTCAAGCATAACAAAGAGTATGCTGGCTAGAATAAAGAGTAAAAGCACAATATCGAACCACTTTCCAGCAGGAGTATCCGCCTCATAAATAATTTCATGAAGTTTTTTTTGCCATGGTTTTAAGGGCTCTTGATTATGTGATTTCTCCGTCATAAAGGCTGGCTTGTGACCTTAAAAATAGTGAAGATTTCAAACATAGGACAGAAAATACAAATAGAGTAGGCGCAAGAGGGCTCTGTTTGAGAAAGAGCTGCAATATCATCATATTAATCGTTAAGATTAATCACTTTTAAGACTTTGTGTCTGCGCAAATATGATTGTATAATATGCTGTGCATCTCTGTTATCTTGCATTGGTCTGATGATTGACTTCAAGACCTGTGGGTTTTGAATTTGAAAATTAAGCGAGTAGTAGCCTATGCCTTTAAATGCACCCTGCTCAATCAGCACACACGATCGTTCCTCGGTATGACGACCTTTATCAATGATCAATAAGTTATTGGACGCATAACGATTTTTACTAATAAACTCCATGGCTCTTTGATTGTACTGCTCAGGCGTTTCTTTTTCGATACACGCCCCCTTACATTGATCTAGTCCATGCAAAAAACAGGCCTCCTTAGATTGATAAAGACCATTTAACTTTTGACAAAGTAGATACTGCTCGGTTATTTTAAAAAGAACAGATTTAGCTTGAGCAAAAGTAGTAAAGGTGGTGATGGCCTTTTTTCTGCGATCAGAGGGCTCAATGCTGAGATTGATATAGCCTTTTTCATCTACAAAATGGCTCAGTTGATAACGGAATAATGATCTCCTTAAAGATCTGTTATACAAAGGCTTGTGTAGTTTTATTTCTTCACTCTCTTTAAGTAAGGCGATGAGCTCATTACCCGTTCTTTCTACTTGCAGATCAGCAGTTTCAAGCTGGAGTTTTTTACTCTTTCGGTCTTGTCCGGTAAAGTGTTGGGTGAGTCGTTTCTTAATGTTTTTACTCTTGCCGATATAAATGAGTTTTCCTTCTTGATTGCGCAAATAATAAACCCCTATTTCGGTTGGAGCCTGATCAATGAGCTCTAAAAGTTTAGGTTCGATTTGCTTTTTTGGGTCTAATCGTATTGAAGACGCAACAATACTCTTTTCAACGTCGCGATCCAGCAGAAGCTGAAACAACTTTACAGTGGCCTGTGCATCTCCTTGAGCACGATGTCGATCACTTATAGGAATGCCTAAAGCACGCACGAGTTTTCCTAAACTGTAACTGGCATGGCCGGGTAATAATTTTTTTGAAAGTTCGACTGTACAAAGGGTTTTACGCTGAAAATCATAACCCAGGCGTTCGAATTCTGTACGCAGTATGCGATAATCAAATTGTGCATTATGGGCCACCAAAACGGCATCCTGGGTAATTTCTACGATTCGTTTGGCGACTTCATAAAATTTAGGGGCTTGGCGCAACATATTATTATTAATCCCAGTGAGTGAAACCACAAAGGCTTGTATGGGGCGTTCTGGATTTACCAGACTGCTGAATTGATCGACCACCTGAAAACCGTCATGACGATATATGGCAATTTCTGTAATGCCCTCCTGGTTGAATTTACCGCCAGTTGTTTCTATGTCGACTATCGCATACATCTAAAAAACAGAATTAATGCGTTTGTCTAGATCCAAAAATGGCACTGCCTACGCGAATCATATTACTTCCCGTTTTTATGGCCAGGGGATAATCCCCGCTCATTCCCATGGACAGGATCTCTAGGTTATGACGAGTTTTGTGCGTCTGAAAAAAGTGCTTTAAAACCAAAAATTCTTCGGTGATTTGTTGTTGGTCTTGGGTAAAGGTGGCCATGCCCATCACCCCACAAATACGCATATGCGGGAAGGGATTTGTGCTGAGGTGCTCCAAAAAATTAGAAGCCTCTTCCACACTAAAGCCATATTTTTCTTCTTCTTTAGCGATTTTTATTTGAAGCAAGCAATCGATAACCCGACGATAGCGCCCTCCTTGTCGATCAATCTCTTTGGCCAGTTTTTGGCTGTCCAAAGAATGAATTAAACTCACAAATGGGGCAATATATTTGACCTTGTTGCTTTGAAGGTGACCGATCATATGCCATTGAATGTCCCTGGGCAGGGATTCCCACTTTCGGGTCATTTCCTGGACTTTATTTTCTCCAAAAATGCGATGACCCGTGTCATAGGCCGCTAATATAGCCTCATTGGGTTTGGTTTTAGAGACGGCTACTAGAGTGACTTCAGAGGGTAATTGAGCGCTTAAGTTTTTAAGGTTTTCAGGGATATTGTCCATCATAACCAAAGATTAAGCAAAGCGTGGTGCTACTTTTTCAGCCTTTTTACTTTGGCTGTAATCATAAAATCCTTCCTTGCTTTTCACGCCTAATTTACCAGCCTGTACCATATTGACAAGTAGCGGGCATGGGGCAAATTTGGCGTCCTTATAACCTTGATACATGACGTTTAATATCGATAGGCAGACATCTAAACCAATGAAATCGGCCAGTTGTAAAGGCCCCATAGGATGAGCCATGCCTAATTTCATGATCTCATCGATTTCTTTGACCCCAGCCACACCCGTATGTAGGGTAAATATGGCCTCATTGATCATGGGAATCAAAATTCTATTGGCGACAAAACCGGGATAATCTTGGACAGAGACCGGTGTTTTGCCTAATTTCTCGGCCATAGCTTTAACTGTGGTAAAGGTTTCTTCACTTGTTGAATAGCCAGAGATGATTTCCACGAGTTTCATCAGTGGCACCGGATTCATAAAATGCATGCCGATCACACGGTCTGGGCGATGGGTCACTGAAGCAATTGAGGTTATGGAAATCGAAGAGGTGTTTGTTGCAAGTATGGTGTCTTCGGGGCAGAACACATCTAAGTCTTTAAAGATACTTTTTTTGAGCGCTTCTTGTTCGGTGGCCGCCTCTACCACTAAACTCGCGTATTCTACCCCTTCTTCTAGATTCGTGTAGGTGGTTATATTTGAAAGGGTTTGTTTTTTTAACTCCTGATCGATGGTTCCCTTAGCGACCATTCGATCCAAATTAGCCTCA
>JALRAI010000090.1 GCA_023258055.1 Flavobacteriaceae bacterium
CTGGGTGGTGATGAATTGATCGGCATTGTAATTCAGGGACTGGTAGGTTGCTGGATAATCACTGTTGATCCTTCTTATGGTGTGGGACCATTGATCGTGAAACTCATACCTAGATTTATTGCCTTTAAAATAAAAACTGCCTCCTGTACGCCACTGCTCAGTGTCACTTTGAAAAGGCGCGTCCTGATAATTAAAGGCGTCAAAATCTTGGCGCATACGATCAAAGGCAAAAAATTGCTCCATAGACCAGGCCTTTTTTGAAGCGTATTTGACCTGAACGCGTGTATTAAATTGAGCGAACTCATCAGGATCAAAGGCCCGTTGCTCGGCTCCTGGCGCTACTGCAGACAAACCGTCGGTAAAGCGACTACTCCCCTGTAGCTGAAATCGCCAAGGCCCCTTTCCAAAAGACAAGTTAGCTGAATGATGACGTTGTATTCCCCGCAGTGGAGACTGATCTGTAGATCGATTAGTCCCTAAGGACTGCTGCAAATCGAATTGAATCCCTTGGTTGTTGTATTGCTTTGTTTTGATGTAGATCACTGCCGTGGCCGCCCCAGAACCGTAAAGTACACTGGAAGGACCGCGCACTATGGTTATGGACTGGATTTGATCCAAAGGCAAAAGCCTCAAATCAAAATCTGAGGCAATACTCGAAGCATCGTTCACCACAGCCCCATCGACCATGATTAAAACTTGACGATTATTTCCCCCACGCACATAATAGCCCAAATTTTGGCCTGAGTGCCCAGTGGCGCCATTAATTTCAATCCCCCCAATCTGATTGAGCAGTGTAGCGAGGGATCCACCAGAAAAAGCTTCAATAATCTCTTGATCGATTAAAAGGGTGCTGGCCTGTTCTTGGCTTAGAGGCTGGAGCCTTTTAGTACTGATGAGTACTTGATCCAATGTCGTTTGATCCAATGAATCTAAAGACAAGGCTAAATAGTCTACATTTTGGGCTGAAACCCGGGGCAGTATACCCACAAAAAGGGCCAAAAGGCCATAATTAATACGCATGATCAATTATTTATTGACCGGAACAATAAGGACGTATGTCTCACAGTGATAACACCAGATACCTACCTCCAAACTTTTATCCCGAAAGTTGGACGTTAATGGCTTAAGGCAGGTCTCCTGACTTGCTCGTTACACCGCCCTTCCCATGCTCTGCACAGTGGTTGAAGAATTGGTGACCTTATCACTAAGGCAGCTTACAGTTGCGGGAACAGTTCTGGACTTACACCAGATTCCCTTTTAATTTTTTCTATTGAGAAAAAAACCAAAAGCGATGTAAAAATACAGCAATTCCCGCCATTAGCCACATTATTTAAATTATTTTTGATCATGCGATTGAGTTATTTCACCCGAATAATCCTATTTGTTTCAATACTTGTGGGCTGCAAGGACCAGCCGACTAATGAAGACCTCAATGATTCCTGCAAGCAATCACTAGAGGTCCGTTATGCCAAAGGCTTTTGTTTAATTGAAAAAGATCAGTACCGCTTTTTACGTCTGATCGATCCCATTTCTGGCCAGACAAGCCAAGAATTAGTCCTTGTGCCCAAGGGAATAGATCCACCAGTTGGAATTTCTTCAGAGGACATCATTCAAGTGCCCATTGAAACGCTCGTAGCCACCTCTACAACCCACATACCTGCTTTGGAACTAATCAATCAGGGGCAGGCGTTGATCGGCTTCCCCAATCTCGATTATATCTCTTCTGAGGCCACAAGAGCGCGCATTGAAGCAGGACAAATCAGCGAACTCGGTCAAAACGAGGCGCTTAACATTGAGGTATTGTTGACCTTAAAGCCTGATTTATTGATGACTTTTAGCATCGACAAGACACAAAAAGGTCTCGAAAAGGTTAAGGATGCTGGTATCCCTGTCTTATACAATGGAGATTGGACAGAAGAGCATCCTCTGGGCAGAGCCGAATGGATTAAGGTTTTTGGAGCCCTTTTTGATAAAAAAACAAGAGCAGACTCCATTTTTAATCAAATTGAACAAAACTATATAAATCTGCGCCTGTTAGCCCAAACCGCGACAAAAACCCCTGCAGTCATCAGTGGGGCATTATACAAGGATGTATGGTACGCACCCAAAGGCGATAGTTGGGCAGCGCAATTTCTCAAAGACGCCAACAGCACTTATCTCTGGCAAGACACAAAGGGCGTAGGCAGTTTGCAATGGAATATTGAAGAAATACTTCAATACACCAATACGGCAGAAGTTTGGATAGGTCCTGGTCAGTTTACCAGTTACGATCAAATGAGTGAGAGTAGCAGCACATACACTAAATTCAAACCTTTTAAGGACCAAAGAATTTATACCTTCAGCAACACCAAAGGTGCCACTGGAGGATTGCTCTATTACGAACTGGCTTCTATGCATCCAGATTGGGTTTTGAGTGATTTGATTCATATCTTACATCCTGGTCTTTTACCGCAAGACTACAAACCAAAATTTTTCAATTCCCTGAGTCCATGAGTCAAAAAATAGGTAGTGTATTGATCTGGCCTGTGCTTTTATTACCGCTGACCTTTGTCCTTAATTTGAGCTTGGGATCTGTACACATACCCGTGTCTTATCTGATTAAAGCGCTTTTTTCAAGTGTAGCGGTAGATCAAGCATGGCATTATATCCTTTTTGATTACCGTTTACCAAAAGCAATAACGGCCGTTTTAGTGGGTGGTGGATTGTCTGTCTCTGGGCTGCTTATGCAAACACTGTTTAGAAATCCATTAGCCGGTCCCTTTGTTTTAGGGATCAGCAGTGGAGCGAGTTTAGGGGTTGCCCTTTTGGTCCTGGGCTCAGGTTTGTTTGGCGGCTTTGGGGCCACCCTGCTCTCCGGGCCCTGGGCACTTGTTATCGCCTCGGCTCTTGGTAGTTTTTTAGTGCTTTTGGCAGTGATTAGTGCCTCGAGCAAAATAAAAGACGCTATGACACTGCTGATTATCGGACTCATGTTTGGGAGTCTAACGGGAGCTGTAGTGAGTGTTTTAAGCTATTTTAGTCGTGCGGAAGCCCTCCAGAAATTTGTGTTTTGGTCCTTTGGTGGGTTGGGTCATCTATCGTGGACTGCCGTGTTAATTTTATGCGGTTGTGTCCTTCTGGGACTCATTATTGCAGTGGGGTCTTTAAAATCATTGAATGCCTTGCTCCTGGGGCCCAAATATGCCCAAAGCCTAGGGGTTTCTTTAAAAAGAAGTACTTTACTCATGGTACTTTCCACGAGTATTTTAGCCGGCAGTATAACAGCTTTTGCAGGGCCTATCGCTTTTGTTGGATTGGCGGTACCCCATTTGGTGCGTCAGATCAGTGGTACACCTAATCACAAAATTGTCTTGCCCTCGAGCTTTCTTTGGGGCAGTATAGTAATGCTTTTATGCGATACAGTGGCCCAAATTCCTTTCAGCAGTCTAACCCTGCCCATTAATGCGATAACCTCAATATTAGGGGCTCCTGTGGTCATTTGGATTTTAATGCGGCGAAAAAACCTGATGTTTTAAGTACTATACAAACTGACTAGTTTATGTTAAGGGCAAAAGACATATCAATAGGATACAATAGTGGAACAAAACATCCCCTTGTTCTCGCTCAGCACATTAACCTGAATTTAGTTCCAGGTCAGCTCACAGCGATAATAGGACCCAATGGCTCTGGAAAATCAACACTGCTCAATACCCTGTCTGGTCAACTAGCCCCTTTGGCTGGAATGGTAGAAATACAGGGACAAGCCATTTTAAAACTTTCGAATTTTGCCCAAGCCAAAACCCTCGCCCTGGTCTTGACCAAAAAAGAGTTTTCTCAACACTTAAGCGTTTTAGAGTTTATAGAGCTCGGACGCACCCCATACACTAATTGGTTAGGCCGCTTAAGTGCAGAGGATCACCAGGCGGTAGAGCTCGCCATAAAAGCCACTCAACTAACACCCTTATTGGATCAAAAGTGCGGCACCTTGAGTGATGGCCAAATGCAGCGTGTGGCCATAGGCCGCGCCTTAGCGCAGGACACCCCCACTGTCCTATTGGATGAACCCACAACACATCTGGATTTAGCCCATAAAGCGCAAACGCTAAAACTTTTAAAATCACTGGCAAAGGACCATCAAAAGGCGGTCGCCTATTCGACACACGATATTGATTTAGCCCTAGATATTGCCGATCAAATCATTTGTATCCATTCAGGGTATATTAACATAGGTACCCCACAAGAAATTATAGATTCAGGTATCATCGGTCAAATGTTTCAAAGTGATTTAGTGCGTTTTGACAACAAGACAAGGCGTTTTTCGATTTCGGATTAATTATCTTTACCTTAAACTCGAAAAAGCACGGCTTTTAACCCAAATAGTATAATTGTTTCCATGAACGATATTGTTTTGTTATTTCTGTTTCTAATTATCGGTCTGATCGGCTTTTTCGCCGGTGGATACCTTTCACGCTTGAAAAGAAAATCAGATGAAATTGCGCTGAGCACACGTCTGGAACAACTTCAAGAACAAAATCAAGGTTTAACTCAGGACATAGAACGGCATCGCACCGATTACAGTAATTTAAGAGAAAATCTTATCCGCTCCGAGGCCACAGTGGATCAGCTCACCCAAAAGTTATCCGACCAAAAAAAGGATTTAGAGGATATCCAAAAAAAATTCAGCAGCGAATTTGAGAACCTAGCACAAAAAATTCTCGAGACCAAAAGCGAAAAGTTCACCAAGCAAAACAAAGAAAATCTCGATCATCTGCTCAAGCCCTTACAAGAAAAAATTGAAAAGTTTGAAAAACGGGTTGAAGCCACACACAAAGACAATATTGATTATCACGCGGCTCTGCGCCAGCAAATTATCGGGCTAACCCAGCTCAATGAACAAATGAGTCGCGAGGCGACTAATTTGACAAAAGCCCTTAAAGGTGATAGTAAATTTCAAGGAAATTGGGGCGAACTCGTTTTAGAACGTGTCCTAGAAAAAAGCGGTCTTGAAAAAGACAGAGAATTCTTTGTTCAACAAAGTTTTACCAATGACCAAGGACAGCGCCTGATGCCTGACGTAGTCCTACATCTGCCTGAAGGCAAGCGCATGATCATAGACGCTAAGGTATCCCTAACGAGTTACGAGCGATATATCAATACAGAAGACGAACAAGAGCGCCAAAAACACCTCAAAGAGCATGTAGGCTCTCTTAAAAAACACGTGGAACAGCTCAGCGCTAAAAACTATTTTGAATTATACGACATAGAAAGCCCTGATTTTGTTTTGCTTTTTGTGCCGATTGAACCTGCCTTTGCCCTGGCGCTAAATCACGACAATAGTCTATATACGAGCGCCTTTGAAAAAAATATTGTTATTGTAACCCCCACAACATTACTGGCGACACTGCGCACAGTGGACAGTATGTGGACCAATGAAAAACAGCAGCAAAACGCCATAGAAATTGCCACACAGGCTGGACGTCTTTACGATGCATTTCATCGCCTGAGTGAGGATCTGCTCAAAGTTGGTGATCAAATGGACCGTGCTAAAGGCTCCTACTCTGATGCTATGAGAAGACTCACTGATGGTCCTGGGAATCTAGTGGGACGCGTAGAAAAGCTCAAAAAACTGGGGGCCAAGGCCACAAAACAGCAAAATGAGAAGCTACTGCGCCGTGCTCAAGATTTTGATTCGGATGAGGGCTAAGCTCAAATAATTGATCGATTATATCTACAAATCAAGTGGGATTAATTATCTCTTGACCACTTTAAAGGTAGTTTGTGCGTTTGCACTGGTGGCTTTGACCAAGTAAACGCCAGTGACTAAAGCCGATAGATCAACTTCTGCAAATTGATCGCGAACGCTAATGCGCAATTGTGGCACCCCTAATAGATTATAAACCACCAACTCATCAATAGACATTAAAGATTGAACCAAAAGGCGATTATTCCCTTGATTCATACTGAACACTAGGTTTCGCGCAAATTTATCA
>JALRAI010000091.1 GCA_023258055.1 Flavobacteriaceae bacterium
ACAAGGCCTCGTGGGTTGTGGCCTTGGACGATGTTCAAGATCCAGGCAATATGGGCACTATATTGCGTTTGTGTGATTGGTTTGGCATGCCCCAAATCGTTTGCTCTCAGGAGACCGTAGATGTGTTTAATCCTAAAGTAGTGCAGGCCAGTATGGGGTCTATAGCTCGGGTTCAGGTGCATTATCTCGATTTGGAATCTTGGTTATCTCAGCAATCCAAGGCCGTTTTTGGTGCGGTCCTCGATGGTCAGCCGATAGCGCAGTTAAAATGGCCAGAACAAGGGGTACTCCTCATGGGCAACGAAGGTCAAGGGATTCGTGCTGACCGCGCTCGTTTTATAACTCATAAGGTGAGTATAACCGGAGCAACGGGTAGGGGGGCTGAAAGTTTAAATGTCGCTATGGCTACGGGTATTTTGTTGCATCAGTGGCACATCAATCAATAACGGCCATAATTCCGACGCATTTTATTGGAATGTAAAGTTGATAAAGACCCCTCTTGTTTTCATCGAGGCAATGTTTGAGGTCCAGGGACTCAGGGGGTTTCTATCGCGGACTAATTCATCGGAAGTCGCAAATACTCCCCGAATAGAGGGTGAAAACTTGAAATAATACAGATAAAAGTCAATACCAAACCCGAGTTCGTAATAGTTGGTATTGCGCGTCATGCGAAATTGACCGAAATAATTGTCCTCAGGATTATTTTCATTGCTGCCTAAATTGATTGATTTCGAAATCCCGCCCACAACAAAGGGTTTAAAATTATTGAGTCGTTTGGTGGAGACTTTGAGCAGTAGAGGTAAATGCACATAAGTGGACTTGACCTCTCTGAGATAATCTGCTTCTTCCTCTATTCTGGGAAAGGTCAAGTTGCGTTGGGCAAAATATATCCCTGGTTCTAGGCGTAAATTCAGGTAATCATTGATGCGCATATCACCTATTAGGCCGACGTTGAATCCCGCTTGAGACGCAACCTCGATGTCGGTATTGTAGTTTTCAAACTTACGGTTGTAGGTGAATTTAAAGTCATAGCTATTGAATCCCAAAAAATACCCCCATGAGAGTGGTCGACTGTCAAATGTCTCTAAATTAGACAGGCGTTCCTTGCTAAAGAGCTGGCCATGACTCAGCTGTATGGCTCCGAGTAAAAAAACTACGATGATATAAGGGCGCAATGATTTCATTTAGTCGCTCGGTAAATGGTGGCTACACCAAAGGTTTGTGGTTTGTATTGCTGGACTATAAACCCAATTTCCGACAAAATATTGTTGAAAGCTTTGCCATAAGGAAAAGCAGCAGCGCTATCGCTGAGGTATCGGTAGGCCGTTTTGTCTTTGGAAAACCATCTCCCGATACTTGGCATTATGCCTTTGGAATATAAATGATAGCCCTGTTTGAAAGGGAATTTCTCGGGAACAGAGGTTTCAAGAATAACCAATAATCCCCCAGGTTTTAGTACGCGGTAGATTTCTGCCAAGCCATTTTCTAGGTGTTCAAAATTTCGCACACCAAAGGAAACCGTTACGGCATCGAAATAATCATCTTCAAAATTAAGGGCTTCACTATCTCCTTTTACAAAGCGGAGTCGATCCGCATAAGGGCGCCCCTTAACTTTTTCAATGGCTTGATTGAGCATTCCTTGAGATAAATCGAGGCCTACAATTTCTTGAGCTTTTGTTTTTTGAGCAAAAGCGATGGCCAAATCACCAGTTCCTGTGGCAATGTCCAGAAGTCTTTCTCCTTTCTGGTTCGCGACATACCGGACCACTTTTTTGCGCCAACGCAAATCGGCCCCAAAGGATATGACGCGATTAAGTCGGTCGTATTCACCAGAAATCGTATCGAACATTTGCTCGACTTGTGCTTTTTTAGCTAAAGCAGACTCTTTGTAAGGTTTGATTTTTTCGGCCATATAACGGGGGCAAAACTAATATTTTTCATCCAAATGGCCCCTGCTTTGATAACGGAATAAAATAGGATAAATCCTTAATCTGCACCTTATTTTGTATTTTTGCCCTGCAAGCGTTTAGACTTTTCTATGAAAATAATCATTGCAGGGGCCGGTGAAGTAGGATTCCACTTAGCCAAATTATTGTCTTTTGAGTCTCAAGACATTACCCTTATCGACACCAATCGAGAGTCACTCAATTATGCCGACACTCATTTAGACATACGCGTCATTCGCGGCGATGCGACTTCCATATCAGTGCTAAAAGAAGCCCAAGTGGGGAGGACGGATCTCGTTATTGGGGTAACTTCAAGTGAGACGACAAATATTACGGCTTGTGTTTTGGCCAAACAGCTTGGGGCAAAAAGAACCATTGCCCGAATTGCCAACACCGAATTTATCGACCACAAAGATGAGGTGGGATTTACCAAATTTGGGATAGATGAACTTATTTCACCCGAGGCCTTAGCAGCCGGGGAAATCGAACTTTTACTCAATCAAAGTGCCTTCAATGACACCTATGAATTCGAAGATGGCGCCTTGACGATGATCGGACTCCACCTTTCTCGAACGGCGGCCTTTGTCGGTCGAAGCGTTAAGGAAATCGGATTGATTTATCCCGAATTGCAATACGTGCCCATAGCCATCCAAAGATTTGGCACCCAATATACCGTAATCCCTCGTGGAGATACCCAGTTTAAGGAAGGAGACCAGGTCTATTTTATTACCACAGAAGAAGGGGTGGAAGAGATATTTAAACTAACAGGCAAGGTACGCGATGAAATTCGAGATGTCATGATTCTCGGGGGTAGTAATATCGGTTGTAAGACAGCCTTTGATCTGTGTCAAAATAAATTTAATGTCAAGCTTATAGAACATGACAAAAACAAGGCTTTTGAAATAGCCGATGATTTGCCGAATTGCCTGGTAATCAATGGTGATGGGCGCAATGTTGAGCTCCTTCAAGAAGAATCCATTATTGATATGGATGCCTTTATAGCCGTTACTGGAAACAGTGAGACCAATATTATGTCTTGTTTGGTGGCCAAGTCCAAAGGCGTTAAAAAAACCATCGCCCTGGTGGAAAACATGGACTACTTTCAACTCTCGCATTCCATTGGGATTGATACCCTGATCAATAAAAAACTTTTGGCAGCCAACCACATATTTAGACATATTCGTCAAGGGGAGGTTGTGGCGATGACTCGCCTCAATAATATGAATGCTGAGTTGCTTGAGTTTGTCGTGTCTTCGTCCTCTAAGGTTTGCAACAAAAAGATAAAAGAGCTCGATTTTCCTCGATCCGCCATAATCGGTGGTGTCGTGCGTAATGGTACTGGCTTAATCGCTTTGGGCGATTTTAAAATATTAAGTGGAGACCGTGTTGTGGTTTGTTGTATGCCCCAATCCATTAAAAAGGTCGAAAACCTGTTTATCTGATGTCGGGATTGTCCAAAATAAACCTGAGATTAATCAGTCATTTGATTGGTTTGCTCTTTGTTGTTAATGGCGGATTTATGATTTTGGCCGCTGTGGTGAGTTATTTCTACGGCGATGGGGTGTTTTGGCAAATGTTTCAGGCCAGTATTCTCGCTGTAGTCCTCGGAGTAGTCGTCATGAATTTCAACGCGAAATCACCGCAAGGAAATACAAAAAAAAGAAGGCTATATCATTGTGACCTTTGGTTGGATTTTTATGGCCTTAATCGGCACTTTGCCCTACTTATTTACAGAGGCAATTCCCAATTTTACAGACGCCTTCTTCGAGACCATGAGTGGATTTACCACTACTGGAGCCAGTATTATACACGATATAGAGGCCCTGCCACAGGGTGTATTATTTTGGCGCAGCATCACCCATTGGATTGGTGGTATGGGAATTATTGTTTTAGCGATTGCCATTTTACCGCTATTAGGTATCGGGGGAATGCAGTTATTTGCTGCAGAGGCGCCCGGACCCAGTGGTGATAAGTTGCACCCGAGAATTACCGATACCGCTAAGCGCCTTTGGTACATTTATGTGGGCTATACTTTGGCTGAAACCGTATTGCTCTGGGCTGCGGGTATGAGTTTTTTTGATGCCATAAATCATTCGCTAAGTACTTTAAGCACGGGTGGTTTTTCCACTAAAAATGCAAGTGTGGCTTACTGGAATGATCAGCCATTGATTCAATATATCATTATGTTTTTTATGTTCTTGGCAGGGACGAATTTCGTCTTGAGTTATTTTGCCTTCAAAGCCAAGTTCTCTAAGATTTTTCGCGATGAGGAATTCAGACTTTACTCTATTTTTATAATTGGGCTCACTGCTATTGCGGCCTTTTTTATTTATAACTATTCTGATCCTGCCACATCGAGTATCCATCACCCCATGGTGTATGGTCCGTTTGAGAGTGCCCTGCGTCATGGACTTTTTCAAGTACTAGCAGTGGTGACCACTACGGGTTTCGTGTCCGCTGATTTTACCGCATGGACACCCTTTTTGACCATATTTTTCTTCGGGCTTATGTTTTTAGGGGGATCCGCGGGATCGACCGCTGGAGGGATTAAAGTGGTCCGTCACTTGATCATGATTAAAAATGGGGTCATGGAATTTAAGCGTACTTTACATCCCAGCGCCATATTGCCCGTACGTTATAACAACAAAGGTGTACAGCAACCTATTGTTTTTAATGTATTGGGGTTCTTTATCATGTATATGCTCTCTTTTATTGTGGGGGTTTTGGTCTTTTCAGTTTTGGGTCTCGACTTCGAAACAGCCCTTGGGGGGGCGGCCTCGAGTTTGGGTAATGTGGGTCCAGCCTTGGGCGATTTAGGTCCGGCAACAAATTTTGAAACACTCGGACCAGCGGCGCGCTGGTGGGCGAGTTTTTTAATGCTCATCGGTCGATTAGAACTCTTTACGGTGCTAATTTTATTCACGCCTTTTTTCTGGAGAAATCGCTAAATCTAAGCGGACGAGTTTAGCGCTCAATAGAATCTTTTTTTAGGGTATTTGATGGTGCTTGCTCCTCTAATGCCTCAAACGTTGGTTCATTGATACCGGTGATTTCAATTTCCACCCTTCTATCGAACTCATCGCCTTGTCCTGTGGGAAAGCGATAAGCCATCCCCATAAAACGCATGCGCTTGCGGTCGATTCCTTTTTTCAGCAAATAGAGGTAGACCGATCGGGCTCGGGCATAGGATAGGTCCTGCTGTCCCGTGCGGGTATTAATAACATCCATTCCAGGACGCTCAGGATCCCCACAACAAATATGCCCCATGATTTTAAATTTGAGTCCACGATGGGCATTGAGTAAACTAACGAGCTGTTCCAAAACTTCCTTACTCTGATCCATAATCACATCTTGATCGGGATAGAAAAGTATGCCTTCAAGCGCTATCTTTTCACCGACTTTAGGCATTGCAAATCGCTGAACTAGATCGATATTGGGTTTGGCAATCATGGGGGGCTCGATAATTTCTCCGCTCATTGCCACGTGCATACTCTTGGGGTGAAAAATGATTTCAACCCTGCGGTTTGTGGCCGCTTCACTCTCTAATTCGCCTTTTCCAATGCTTGAAATAATGGTAAAGGCCCGCATTATTTTTTTTACGTGCTCCGCGCGCTTTCGCGATAATTCTAGATTGTATTGAGCCGGACCGATATCATTTGTAAAACCATTGATATGCACGTCATAACGCTCCTTATCGGGCAGCGCTAATAGACTGTCTAAGCGTGTGCGCTGATCCGCCTCAAGGGTAAACTGATCGTGGTTAAAGTAGATATTGAACTGAATTTCTCGATCTTGTCCCATGGAGGGGTGAGACCAAAAAATAGTCATAAAAAGGCTAAGAAAGATAATCTTATAACCCATCGATAAATCGCTTAATCCTTAAAGATACGATTAATCGCTGCTCTTTACAAAAACTTGTTCAGCAAGCGATTTAGCGGTTGCTGCTAATCCACTTCGATAAGATCGTTGATGCCCACAACTTCCA
>JALRAI010000092.1 GCA_023258055.1 Flavobacteriaceae bacterium
CTACCCGGGGCACGTAGTAAAACCCATCAGTGTAAGCCAGAGATGAAAGCTTGGAGAGATTGTGGTAACCGGTTTTATTCTTAGCCAGAAAGACAATTTGGTAACCGTTGTCTTTGTGGTTTTTGTTAGCGTGATCTTCACAAACATTGAGTTCACAGCCCACAATCCCTTTTAAGGGCTGCCGCTCATCTTCTGGGGTTAATGATTTATTGTGCTGATCGATTTGCTGTAAAAAATGAAAAGCCCCCATCATATTGCCCATATCCGTTAGGGCGACTCCAGGCATTTTATCTTTGACTGCGGCGGCAATTAAGTCTTGAGTAGAGGCCGTGGACTGTAATATGGAGAATTGTGAATGCGCATGACAGTGGATAAAGGGCCAACCGTCCATCAGTCCAGTATCGGCAGCAGGCTCAGATTGACCGGGGGTCACCCCTGGTTGCTGAGTCTTTTTTCTCAGGGCCTTAGAGGCCTTCTTTAAATTTTGATGTTCAAATTCAACAGGGGCAATAACATCTTGGTTTACCGCCAAAAACTCATTAAAGAAATTTGGCGATACTAGAGTTAACTCCTGTTTAAAATAGCCCCTTCTGACTAGTTCAAAGAAACAACGGGCCGTAGCCACCACATCCGCTGTAGCATTGTGGGCCTGATCAAAATCATTTTGGAATAAAAAGCTATGTAGCTCTGTCAGGGTCGGTAATTTATAACGGCCTCCACGTCCCCCGGGGAGTTGACAAAGCTCTGCAGTAGCCTCGGTGCAGGTATCTAAAATTTCATAAGGCTCAAACACATCCGTTCGACCCAAACGAAAAAACTCACAACCCACTATATTGAGATCAAAGCCGATATTCTGGCCCACGACAAATTTAGCCTTGGCCAAATCCTCGCCAAATTTATCTAAGACCTGGTCAATTTCTACCCCGTCTTGAAGGGCTAATTCAGTGGAAATACCGTGAATTTTTTCGCTATCAAAAGGAATATCAAATCCCTGGGGCTTTATTAAAAAATCTTGACGCCGAATAAGTGATCCGTCTGAGTCGTGCAGTTGCCAGGCAATTTGTACACAGCGAGGCCAATTGTCAACATCGCTAACCGGCGCATTAAAGCGCTTAGGTAAACCTGTAGTTTCGGTATCAAAAACTATAAACATGAGCCTGTGCTAGTCGAATTAAGGAGCCTCTAAATTACGCATTCAAATCCCCCCGTCCCGATAAAGTTTTAAACATTGAGCCTCAATTTTCCACAAAAAAAAATTCCGAGCACAAGGCTCGGAATTTTCCATTTGGGGCATTTTAAGTTCGGGGTTCATCTAAATTTGGGGCAATTTAAATTTGGGGCGAAACCTAAAAACTAATCATATCAATACTTCACATCAAATACCCCTTGGCTTATTTCAGTGGAACCAACTTGGAAGTTAAAGGTTCCCGTCATGGTTTTTAAATCACTGTTATGACTTGTTATTGTTATTGAACCGCTGTTGGCATCTTGAGTGATTAAACCTTCGACCATAGTGGCATTAAAACCACCAGCTACGAGGTTGTAATCTCCTTGTTGCACAGTAATTGGCAGTCTAATGATCAGTGATGTACTTCCCTTTTGGCCTTCGATAAGTAGGAAGTTACCAGTATTAATTGTGTTTACAGTCACTGGATTAAAACTAGCGGTATCGATTTGAGCTTCAAATTTATTGCGCGTATCTACTTCTGACTCTGGAGTTCCGATAGCAATATCAACAAACATTCCATTACTCACCTCTACAGTGTCAATTCCAGGAAGAACAGCCGTGAAATAAAAGCGACCGTTAATTGTGCCACATGGAACACAACGATCTGTAATCTCTACAAACCCATTACCGTCACCCTCAGTGCTGTAAACGTTACCGTGAACATCAGTAAAGGTAGCGTAGTGACCAGAAGTTCCTCCTAGTTGGAAACGATCAGCAGTCGTATTACCTAAGTGTATTGTAATTACGCGGCTATCAGAAGAAGTTTGGATATCGATACTTCCGTCCTCATTGATATCACTTGTAGCGTACAAAGCATTAAAAGCAGTGTTATCTACAGTAGCTTGAACAGAGGTTTGATTGTCCTGTACATTTTCACAACTGGTCAATGTAACTAAAGCTAGGGCGAATAATAGGATGAAACGTTTCATGATTTCTGATGTTTTGTGGGTCGTATTTTGAACCGTTTTAGTCATTTTTTTTGGTTGTAGATTTTGTTTTCATTTCATCTACGATTCAAAATTCCGAATAAAAACCCAATTATACCGATAAAAGACATATTTATTCGATGAAATACATCTTTTTTTAACATTTGAAGCCTATTTTGAGTGAATTTTTGTGCATTTCAACGAATTTGAATGCATTTTATCGATGTTTTTGAGTGGTTAATTGGTGATTTTGGCCTGTAAAAAACATCAGATAAAAGAGCGTATAAAAAAAAGTCTGGCATAATTGCCAGACTTTTTTTGAATACTTGGGGCTGATATAATTACTGACTTAATAAAACCAGATATGATTTAGTAGTATAATTTAAATACACCTTGGCTAATCTCGAAATCAGCAGTCTGAAAATCGAAAACACCATTTATATTGCCAGTGTCAGGAGTGTGACCTAACACGGTCAAAGAACCTAAACTGATTTGTTGGGTTTGTCCGTTTACCGTAACGGCAGCCGAAAAGCGATCGTATGATCCCACTGAAGCACCTACGGTATAATCTCCGTTGATAATGTCAGCAGGTAACTCAAGGACAATTGAATTTCCTGACTTCTCACCTTCAAAAATCAATTGATCTCCTGTCTGGATCGATTCAAAGCTCTCAGCTCTAAAATATGAACCATTAATATAAGCGGTAAAAGTGAAACGACTCTCGATAGGATCCTCATCAATGTAACTCTGGTTAGTGTCACTAACTAAAGAAAGTTCGTTTGTGTTAGGACTGTCTACAAATTCAGCAGTCTCACAACTGGCAAAAACAAAAAGGGATAAAACAAAAAGTAGGTTAAAAGTTTTCATAGTGTTTGGGGCTTTAATAAATTAAAATTTGGTTAATTGATGTATTTCATTGTATTAATGAATTACAGGACAAATGTATCAAAAAGATTAATTTTTAACGACCAAATGCAATAATAATCGATGAAATGCAATAATTTTTAATATCCTTTAACATTTACCCCTTTAATTTGACACTGAAAAAACATCCTGTATTTTTTATTTGCTATATATATAGGTATCACAGAATTTTTAGTGATCGATAAATAACTCAAAGGGCAAATCATCTACATTTTATTGTTTGATTAAGAAAAATCTATCCCAGCCGTGATTTATTGACAAAAAAGAATAACTTTGCCGACTCTAAAAAAATTATAACCGAGGTCGCGTACCTCAAAAATTAATTCTTATGCCAGTAAAAATCAGACTACAACGTCACGGTAAAAAAGGTAAACCATTCTTCTGGATTGTCGCAGCAGACAGCAGAGCAAAAAGAGATGGTCGTTTTCTTGAAAAATTAGGAACCTACAACCCAAACACCAATCCAGCTACTATCGATATCAATGTCGACAATTCAGTACAGTGGTTGCAAAATGGGGCCCAACCTACAGACACTGCTCGCGCAATTCTGTCTTATAAAGGAGTGTTGCTTAAAAAACACCTTTTGGAAGGTCTTAAAAAAGGAGCATTAACTCAAGAGCAAGTTGAAGAAAAATTTGCTGCCTGGGTTGCTGAGAAAGAACAAGCCGTAGCCAACAAGAAAAATAAGCTTGCCGACGACAAAGCCAAAGCCAAAGCAGAAGCTTTAAAAGCCGAAGAAGCTGTTAATAATGCTCGTATTGCTGCAGCTGAAGAAGCTGCCGCAGAAGCTAGCGCAGAAGAGGCCACTGAGGAGGTTGCTTCTGAAGAGATTGTTGAAGAGACTGCAGAAGTTACTGCAGAGGCTACTGCAGAAGAGGCTGCTGCTGAGGAGACAACAGAAAGCGCTCCTGCTCAAGAAGAAGAGTAATTTTATTTTGATGAACCACAAGGATCATTTCTTCGTTGGTAAAATCGTCAAAAAGTTCAGTTTTAAAGGCGTCTTACTCGTAAAATTAGACGCTGATGATCCTGAAGAATTCATCAATATGGAATCAGTATTCGTTGACTTAAACGGAACACTGGTTCCATATTTCATTGAGGACATAGCCTTACACAAAACAGAGCTGCTGCGCATTCAATTTGAGGATGTTTACGACGAAGCAACGGCTGACTCCTTGATTGGATGTGATCTGTATCTCCCTTTGAACTTACTGCCAAAGCTAACGGGTAACCAATTCTATTATCACGAGGTCATTGGATTTACGGTCATCGATCAGATCCATGGTAATATTGGTCAAATTCTCGGGGTAAACGACCAAACAGCTCAAGCCCTTTTTGAAATCAGTTATCGCGGCAAAGAAATTTTGATTCCGGTTATCGATGAATTTATTAGCTCAGTAGACAGAGACAATAAAACCATTAGGGTTCAAACACCAGAGGGCCTGCTTGACCTCTATCTCTAATGGCTACCTCTGGTTTTCAATTTAAAAAATTTACCGTTGAGCAAGATCGTTGTGCTATGAAAGTGGGCACTGACGGGGTGCTTTTGGGGGCTTGGACCAATGTAGGAGCCCATACCAGCCGTATTCTTGATGTCGGCAGTGGAACTGGCTTGATTGCACTGATGATGGCCCAAAGATGTCCCCATGCAGAGATCGATGGGGTTGAATTGGACCCTGAGGCTTTTGAACAAGGCGTGGAAAATTTTGAACAGAGTCCATGGGATTTAAATTTATTTAATTACCATGCCAGTTTTCAAGAATTCGCCGAGGAAATTGAGGACCAATATGATCTGATCATCAGTAACCCCCCGTTTTTCGATCACGGAGATCGCCCTGAAGGTCCCAGAAAATTAGCCCGCGATAAGACGACCTTACCCCTGGAGGATTTAATCAGTGGTGCTGATCGTCTCTTGAACGAACAAGGCCGCTTAGCCCTGGTCCTTCCAGCCGATCAGGAACAAAATCTTAGAGCCCTATTGTCAAAATTTAATTTTGTCCTCACCCGCATGACCAAGGTCCGCGGGCATGCGCAAAGTCCTGTAAAAAGAATTCTTGTGGAATGCTCCAGGGCTATCTCAAAGCATACTGCTGAGGATACTGGTCAAGAGACAATAGTAAGCGAATTAATTATTGAACACCAAAGACATCTTTACACTGAAGAGTTCAAAGCATTAGTGCGTGAATTTTACCTGAAAATGTAGGCTAATCCATAGGGTATACATAAATTTGTACGACTAAAAATTGACCCGATGAAGCCCGATTTATTTGAAGCACCAGATTATTACAATCTAGATGATTTACTCACCGAGGAGCACAAACTAATTAGAGATGCCGCCCGTGCCTGGGTTAAACGCGATGTTTCGCCCATTATCGAAGATGCCGCCCAAAAGGCTGAATTTCCGAAATCTATAATTCCGGGGTTGGCAGAAATTGGCGCTTTTGGCCCCTACATCCCTGAAGAATACGGGGGCGCAGGACTTGACCAAATCGCCTATGGCTTGATCATGCAAGAAATTGAACGCGGTGATAGTGGAGTACGCAGTACTGCCTCTGTTCAGTCCTCGCTTGTGATGTATCCTATTTGGAAATATGGAAACGAGGAACAACGTCAAAAATACCTACCAAAACTCGCTACTGGAGAGTGGATGGGTTCTTTTGGACTGACTGAACCGGATTTTGGCAGTAATCCTGGCGGGATGGTCACTAACTTTAAAGACAAAGGGGATCATTACTTACTCAATGGCGCAAAATTGTGGATTTCAAACTCGCCTTTTTGTGATGTTGCTGTCGTATGGGCCAAAGACGAATCAGGACGCATACACGGTCTTATCGTAGAACGGGGCATGGAA
>JALRAI010000093.1 GCA_023258055.1 Flavobacteriaceae bacterium
TACTGATATTAGATGAGATTCAACCCGGCTTTGGTCGCACTGGACGACTATTCGGCTTTGAACATTTTGATCTCGTGCCAGATATAGTGGTCATGGGTAAAGGCATGGGTGGTGGCATGCCCATTGGAGCCCTTATGGCTTCAAAGCAGATGATGGATACTTTTGCCACCAAACCAAAATTAGGGCACATTACCACCTTTGGGGGGCACCCTGTGATTGCCGCTGCAGCCCTGGCGACTTTAAAGATCATTACGGCCCCAGGATTTTATGAATCAGTCTTGGAAAAAGAACAATTGTTCCGCAATGAATTAAAACACCCAAACATTAAAGAGGTTCGCGGTAAAGGCTTGATGCTCGCTATCATGCTTAAAAATTCAGCTCAAGCCAATGAGCTGGTTTTAAAATGTGCCGAGCGAGGATTGATTTTATTTTGGCTGCTCTATGAAGAAAAGGCCGTTCGTATTACCCCACCACTGACCATATCACAGGAGGAAATTAAAAAGGGCTGCCACATAATACGGGAGGTTCTAGACCAGCTTGAATCGTAGTGCTGTGGCCTCGTGTTGATAAGCTTGTTAAAAAGTAAGCTGCATTGGGACCCCCAATTCTTCACGGGTCGCTTATATTTAGAGTAACAAACCGTTAATTGCCATACATGCACCTAGGCCCTGAAGAGCATAACAACTTCTCTCTAACGCGTTTTGAATCCATGCTGCAGACGAATGACGTCTACTTTTTTGACTCCGAGGAGTTTGAAGAGATCATTCATCATTACTTAGAACAAGGAAAAATGGCTTTGGCCAAAAAAGCCACACGACTCGGGCTTGAGCAACACCCTACTTCAACCAATTTAAAATTGTTCGAAGTGGAGATGTATATTTTTGAAAATGACTTAGACCGTGCGGAAATTCTTTTGGATGAGCTCTACCAAATTGAACAGTTCAATGAAGAAATTTTCATACAAAAGGCAAATATCTTGTCTCGGCGAGACCAGCACAATAAGGCCATTGAGCTCTTAGAGCAGGCTCTAGAAATTAGTGAAGACCCCGTGGACATACTCTCTCTAATAGGCATGGAGTATCTGTTTTTAGAGGATTACGAAAATGCCAAAGGCTATTTTATGCAGTGTGTCGAACAAGATACCGAAGATTATTCAGCGCTGTATAATGTGGTGTACTGCTTTGAATTTTTAGAGCAATTTGATCAGGCCATTACTTATTTAAACGACTTTTTAAATCATCAGCCTTACTGTGAAGTCGCCTGGCATCAAATCGGCAAGCAATATTACAAACTGAAAGATTACAAAAAAGCCCTGGCAGCCTTTGATTTTGCCATCATTAGCGACGATCGTTTTATCGGAGCCTATTTGGAAAAAGGCAAGGTTTTAGAGAAACTCCATCAGTATGATGAGGCCATTGAGAGCTATATGACCACCCTGGGCTTGGACGACCCTACATCTTTTGCTCTTTTGCGCATTGGTAAGTGCTATGAAAAATTAGACAATGAGGAAATGGCACTGCAGTTTTACAATAAATGCGTCACAGAAGATGCTTTACTGGACAAGGCATGGATTGCCATCACGGATTTTTATCTGAGAAAAAAGGACTACAAGAAAGCCTTGTATTATATCGACAAGGCTGTGGGTATTGATGCTGATAATGTCTTGTATTGGAAACGCTATGCCAAAATCAATAAAAAGCTGCACAACTTTGAGGAAGCAGAACATGGCTACAGACGCAGCATTGAGCTCGGTAATTATGAAATTGACACTTGGCTCTCGCGCTGCGATATTCTCATTGAATTAGGCGAATACGACGCCGCGAGAAATAACCTGCTTCAGGCGACAGAATTCTACCCTGAACACCCCGAAATAGAATTTCGCATGGCCGGATTATGTTTTATGCTTCAAGAAACCCATAAAGCCCAATTTCATCTTGTCAATGCCCTGCATCTCGATTCTGAGTTTGTTATGATCCTGGAAATATTATTTCCAGAGGTTTATCGGCTTAAACTCGTCCAAGAATTAATCCAAAATCATCAAAAACCTTCGGTATAATTGTGTTATTTTTGAGGGAAATCCTTTGAATAATGCGCCTATCCAAGCAGACCATAACTCTTTTTTTTAAAGGCATTGCTATGGGCGCTGCCGATGCCGTTCCCGGAGTTTCTGGAGGAACAATCGCCTTTATATCCGGGATTTATCCCCAGCTGATAAAAACCATTTCAGGTTTGCATTTTGGCCTTTTAAAAACGCTCAAAAACCAGGGGTTTAAAACCTTTTGGCATGAGGCTAATGGCAACTTTCTTTTGACCCTGGTCGCTGGAATTTTAGTGAGTTTCGTCAGTCTAATGCGCTTGGCTAAGTATTTAATTGAGCAACATCCTATCTGGATTTGGTCTTTTTTCTTTGGGCTGATTGTCGCTAGTGTTGTCTATATGGGGCGCCAAGTAGAGCGCTGGGATCTGAGCCGAATGATTAGTTTTTTAGCAGGGACTTTTCTGGCTTTTTACCTAACCCAATTGCCAAGTTATGGCGGAATCGATCAAGCTTGGTTCTTGTTTTTGGCAGGTGCCTTGGCGATCTGCGCTATGATTTTACCGGGGATTTCGGGATCATTTATATTGGTTATTCTCGGTGCCTATAAAACGCTAAGCGATGCGCTTCATGACTTTGATTTTCAAAAAATCATCTTGTTTGTGGGGGGTGCTGTAGTGGGTTTGCTGAGTTTTAGTCGCGTACTTCGATGGTTATTCAATCGTTTTCAGAACACAACCCTAGCCCTACTTACTGGATTTGTCCTAGGGAGTCTCAACAAAATTTGGCCATGGAAATCCACCGAGGAAATCCTGGAGCGCTCCACAGGACTGCATATGGGCATGGAGCGCTTCGATTTTGGCACTCTGAGCGAGGCTCAGCGCGCTGTGGGTGATTTTGAAACCTTTAAGCCCCTTAGGGAAACCAGCATACTGCCCCGAGAATTTGCGGCAATAAATCCTGGGGTTGATCCTGAGCTATTGCCGGCTATCATTATGATGGTAATCGGTATCCTTGTTCTATTTGGTCTAGAATACTTAGGTCGTGAAAAAGACGCAGCATGAATCCCCAACGAAAACTAAGCGATAAAATCTGGCTGGTGATCAAAGGAATCGCTATGGGTGCTGCCAATAAGGTTCCAGGGGTCTCTGGTGGGGTCATCGCCTTTGTCGCAGGATTTTACGAGGAATTCATTTACAGCTTGCAACGCGTTAATGCGCGTTCTTTTGCTCTGCTGCGGCAACAAGGATTTCGGGCTTTTTACAAAAATATCAATGGCGGATTTTTAAGTCTTTTGATCACGGGTATGGTCATAAGCTATTTTAGTGTCTCCCAACTCTTGGATTATGCTCTAGTTCACTACGAACTCTATGTTTGGAGTGGGTTTTTCGGGATGATTGTGGGCTCGATTTACTACATCGCCAAGGATTTTGGTCATTGGCGCTCGAGTCACAGACTTTATCTTTTTATAGGTGCCCTAGTAGGCTTGGGCATAAGTTTTTTAGAGCCAGCCCGCGAAAACGATCAACTCTGGTTTGTTTTCTTCTGCGGAATCATTAGTGTTTCAGGCATGACCCTGCCCGGGCTTTCGGGCTCGTTTATTTTAATGCTTCTAGGCAACTATGTGCTGCTTTTGGTCGATTCAGTGAATGCGCTTTTTAAACTACTGACCTTGCTCTTGCAGGGTGATTTAACCCAAACCATAGCCTGGGAATTATGGCCAATGATTAAAATTTTAATCGTCTTTTCTCTTGGGTCGCTGGTAGGCCTGGTGTCTTTTTCTCATTTATTAGCCGCAGTGCTGAAGTCCTATCGCAAACAAACCTATGCCGTAATCATTGGATTTATCGCAGGTTCATTAGGGGTTGTCTGGCCGTGGAAAACAAAAATTTATGCCACTAATTCGGTTGGTACAATATTAAAAGACGCTAAAGGTCGTGAGATTATCAAGGACTTTGATCGCTATTTACCGCAATGGGATTCAGCACAAACCTACTGGGCCATCGGGTTTATTGGCCTGGGAATCGCCATAGTTGTGGCGCTAGAGTTATTGAACAAGCAAAAAAAAGTTCAAAACAATGGCTAAGTACGGATTACTAGGACGCAATATCGACTACTCTTTTTCTCGAGGGTTTTTTACTGAAAAATTTGCCCGAGAACATCGACCGGACCTTTATGTAAATCTAGATTTTCCAAAGGTTGAGGACTTTATGAGTTGGCTCGATAGTCAAAGTGATCTCAGTGGATTTAATGTCACCATCCCTTATAAAGAAAGCATAATTCCTTATTTGAACCAGATAGATACTATAGCTGAGGCCATAGGTGCGGTCAATACTGTAGTGGTCCAAAAAAATGTAGGGTCAAAGCGTAAACTCATAGGATACAATACCGATCATCTGGGTTTTAGTCAATCTCTTGAGCAGTGGGGTTTTCCCGCTCAAAAACGAGCCTTACTTTTAGGAACAGGAGGTGCCGCAAAGGCCATTACTTATGCTTTAAGGACTTTAGGTTTCGAAATTTTACAAGTCTCTCGTAACCCTCACTCAGCCGTATCCAGGGCAAATGCGCAAGTTCAGACCATTAACTACACTGAACTAACCCCAGAGCATCTGCAGCAGTATTTATTAATTGTAAACTGCACTCCATTGGGCACATTTCCCAATATTGAGCAAGCCCCTGATCTACCCTATGAGGCCTTGGGTCAAGATCACTACCTGTATGATTTAATCTATAACCCCGAAGAAACCCTATTTCTCAAGCGCGGTCTTGCCGCAGGGGCAAAAATTAAAAATGGCCTTCAAATGCTGGAATTACAAGCCCTCGCGGCCTGGGAATTATGGCAAAAATCAAGATCATAAATAAATCAATTGTCCAAATTTTTTTTTGAGTTTGGAGTTCTTATCTTTCCAATCTCATTGACCTTAAACATTGAAACAGATGTCAGACCAAAATGCCACCGAGCAAAACAGCAACCCCAATTCTATTGAATCGCTTTTAGCCGATTATCAAAATCTTTTAAATTCACCTCAAAGCATTCCCGAGCTCAGCGCGGAGATAGCTCAGCTGAGCGAGCAAATTGAAGCTTATTTAAAGGAGCAAACCGAATCCTTGGAAAACGAAAGTGCTCCAGATGTGCATCAGCAATGGGAGGGGCTCTCTAGGAGCTATCGCAAAAAAAGGCGCAAATATTACCAGGAGCGCAATAAAGATTTACAAGAAAATCTTAATAAAAGAATGGCCCTAATTGAATCTTTTAAAGGGCTGCTCAAGGTAGAAGAGAACATTACCCATACCTTAAAAACCTTTAAAGCGCTTCAAGAGGAGTGGTATTCGGCTGGACCTATTCCAAAAAATGACTACGATATGGTTTGGCAGACCTATCGTCATCACGTTGAAAATTTTTATGATTACCTAGACCTCAATCGAGAATTTAGAGATTTGGACTTTAAATTCAACTACGATCAAAAGCTCAGAATCATCGCGCAGGCGCAAAATCTGCTCGAATTGGACGATCAAAACAGGGCCTTTAAAGAGCTCCAAAAATTACATAAGATTTGGAAAGAAGATATTGGGCCGGTGGCTAAAGAACATCGCGAGCCTCTTTGGCAAACCTTTAGCGAAGTCACCAAAATTATTCATGACAAACGTCAAATGTATTTTCAAGAGCGCGAGCTTAAACAAACAGAAAATTTAGCCAGAAAAAAGGCAATTGTCGCAGAGATCTCTGCCATTACTCAGCAAAGCGAATCCAGTCATAAAGCTTGGCAGAAATCGGTGAAACGGGTTCAAAAACTTCGGGATGAATTTTTTGATCTAGGTCCAGTACCCAAAAGTGAAAATAAATCTTTGTGGGCGGAATTCAAGGAAGTAACCAAAAATTACAATCAAGC
>JALRAI010000094.1 GCA_023258055.1 Flavobacteriaceae bacterium
AAACTCATACAACGACTTGGATGGGATCAGGAGCAGCTCAAAGAGGCCATACACGAGATTGCCGCCCTCAATCCCAAACCTGGGAGCACTTATTCAGGACAAAATCGCCTGATCGAGACCGTGGTTCCTGACTTTTCTATCCGCATTAATGATGGGGCATTAGAATTATCCTTAAATGGCCGTAATGCTCCTGAACTGCATGTATCTCGCAGTTATTCGGAGATGCTCAAAGGATATAAGGAAGCGGCACAGCACTCTAAAGCCCAAAAGGACGCCGTACTGTTTATCAAACAAAAACTCGATGCCGCACAATGGTTTATCGATGCCATAAAACAAAGGCAACATACCCTATACGTCACGATGAGTGCCATCATGAACCGCCAAAAAGATTACTTTTTAAGTGGAGACGAGCGCCAACTCAAACCAATGATTTTAAAGGATATTGCCGATGAGATTCAGATGGATATTTCTACTGTGTCACGCGTAGCCAACAGTAAATACGTCGATACGCCCTACGGGACTAAATTGATCAAAGAGTTCTTTAGTGAATCCATGAAAAATGATCAAGGTGAGGATGTCTCGACTCGTGAGATTAAAACCATACTCGCCAGTCTGATAGAAGAAGAGGATAAGCGTCGTCCCCTCACAGACGATAAGTTGGCGCAAATTCTAAAGGAAAAAGGCTATCCCATCGCCAGGAGAACCGTGGCTAAATATCGCGAGCAACTCGATGTCCCCGTGGCACGATTGAGAAAAGTGCTTTAATGAACGCTCCATCAAAAGTCCCTATAAATTTACTTTGGTCAGCGGCCAATACACTGGGACATCCCTTTTTTATTCCGGTCTATGGATTTTTACTATTGCACTACAAGACCCCTTGGTCTCATGAACAATGGCAAAGCTTCGGAGCAATTATACTTGTTTTAGTGGTCATGCCACTTTTGATTTATCCCATGCTCAAGCGTGCAGCAAAAGTCCATTCCATTGATCTGAGCACGGTGCAGGAAAGAATATGGCCTCTAGGAATCAATATTTTACTTTGGAGTTTGCTGCTGGTCATGAGCTCCGAGGCCCTCACACCTCAGCCCTGGATTATTCTTGATACCCGTTTGTTTTATTTCTTTACTGGGGCAACACTCAGTTTAGGACTTGCTTTTCTTATGAGCCTTTTAAAACACAAAAGCAGCCTCCACCTAATGGGTTGTGGCGGCTTGGCCACATGGATAATGTGTCAAGTCTTTGACCAAGAACTCCAGCAGCATTACCCTGGGATGGACCCTGGAGTGGATTTTACCTGCCTCATCTGCACATTCATGTTGATTTTAATCGGTCTGATTTGGGTCGCTTTGGCACGCCTATACAGCCGAGCCCATGATCTCCCAGAGATTATCAGTGGTTTTTTAATCGGTATAGTCCCTCAGTTTTTGATTTTTGAGTACCTCCCTTTAATGCCGTAAAACAGGGCTATAGAATATAAAACATAATCCCCAGTTTTATAGGACGAAAACCTATGGATTGCTGGGTTACATTGTCGCGGACATCGATCAGCAGTGGACTGAGTCCCCATTGTAGCTGTGCATTAAAGGTGCCATAACCAAAAGCCAAGGTAGCGTACCAAATACCCGAGCGCAATTGAGGCAGGTCTGACAGGGTTTCTGAGGTATCTGAACTCTTAAAAACGGCTCTGGCTGCGATGTGCTGACTCCACTTTGCTCCAGTGTAAACCCGCCAAAATTTATACGTCTTGGCGTCGGAGGTACGCCAGCGTATTTCTAAAGGAAATTCAAGTGCCGTAATTTGAAGACTATTGGCTTCAATGGCACTCGGACTCTGCTCAATGGTCCATGTGGGTGTGCCCTGACTGGAGGAGGCGATAATGTTTTGACCTAGTCGATCATATCCTATGCCCACACCAGTTCCTAAAGACCAGTCCCCTTGGGCGCTAATCGGCCAATCGCGAATAAATCCGAGTTGTACCCCACCGATCAGTCCCCTGGTGGCCACTGCGGCAGGCACTTCAGACACTAAATCATAACTCAAGGCCAAATAAAACTGATCCTCGCGATAAAACTCATCTTCGCTGCCTGTTTCATTGGTTACTTGAGCAACTATGGGCGCACAAAACAACAAGAGCAGACTCAATAAATAGCCTTTATGGGGTTTGAACCTTTGCAGTTTACTTTCCTTATGAGCTAAGCCAATTTTCATCATAGATCAATTGATTAGAGACAAAAAAAGCCTCTATTAAGAGGCTTTTTTTATGGTATCATTAATCTCTAATAAGATTCTAACGCATTTCCAGGCGTGGTAATATAGATAAGCTTTAAGAGATTTTGCTCGCGCAATTCTTGTTTGATATCGGACACTAAACCTGTGTTCGTTTCTCCATCAACCTTTAAAGCAATCATAATTTTATCCTGCAATTCCGGACGCAATTTGCGACGAGACTCTTCCAAGGCAAACTTTACGTTGCTCAAATCCATGTACTTGTCGCCGATTTGAATTTTCGCTTCCTTACCGTACTTCTCATATCCAGGGCCTGGTTTCCCAGCGAAGATAAATACAGAACGGTCTTTTTGAAGCTTTTCCACCTGGTCTCCTTTTGGTAGTCGCTGCATCACCAGTAGATTACTGTCACGCAAAACGGTTACAACCATGAAAAAGAACAACAACATAAAGACGATATCCGGCAAGGACGCTGTTGAAATCGCGGGTAAGTCACCACTTTTTTTCTTCTTGAATTTTGACATGTCTTAAGTTTTTATTTTCCAGACTTTCTCGGCTCTGCCTCTGAAAGTTTCAATGGAATTAAATCTTGCACTTGCTTGAGTTGTTCTTGGATCATTTCTTCACGATCGCCAGTAATTTGGCCTTCATCGATCCCCTTTTTCATCTCTGTATAATCCCAGCCAAAAAGACGCTGGGACTCGCGATTACGCAAGGTATTGTAAGCCGCCACCAATTCGTTTTGGACAGAAATATAGGTTTCGTAAGAGGTCAAACGATCGTTTTGAACAGAGATAACTGCTTTTTGCGGATTGTCCGAAGATTCGGGAGAACGCTTTCCTTTACAGTAATTACAGTATTCTGGTGAACCCGCTGGAGCCCCTCCGTTGTCAAGAAAGTCGATAGCTGCTTGACGTAAATCTTTGAGCTCCATCAGTTCATCCTCTACCAATAACTGATTGTTTTTGTTGACGTTCACAATGAACAAGTTTTTCTGCTTGATCACAACATCCAATTCTTCTTCAATCGGCGGAGGCAATTGACGTGCAATCCCTTTATCCTTCTCAATGGTGGTCGTGACCAAAAAGAAAATCAACAAAAGGAAGGCAATGTCTGCCATTGACCCAGCATTAACCTCTGGTGTGGCTCTTCTTCCCATATTATTTTGTTTGAACTTTTTTAACGCCACTGAATACCATTGAACCAATGGCTGCCACTGCGAGTATATAAAAGGCAATTAGGCCTGTCCCAACCCAGCGAGAGGTACTTTCAGTTACTACTTTATTGTCAACTAAAGGCAATCCTTCTGTGCTGCCTGAAGCCATGGCGTATGAAATCACCACGACGGCTAAAAACGCCCCAACCGACATCAAGGTTTTTTTAACGTTACCCGCAAGTACCCCAGAAATCACAAACATCAATACCATCAATACCACGATGGCCATAATGATGTAACCCGTGTACAACATCGGTGAAACACCTTCTCCGGTCATTTTAACGTATTCGTCACCTTTTGACACCAATAGGAACCAGAAGACAACTCCGGATAGCCCTAAAAGCAACGCGACGATTTTAAAAATTTTGTGTAAACCCATTTTCGCTATGCTTTTAGATTATTTTTTGTTTTTGTATGCTACTAACATATCGATAAGGGTGATTGAAGCATCTTCCATGTTGTTTACGATGCTGTCAATTTTTGCTACGATATAGTTGTAGAAAATCTGAAGGATAATCGCTACGATAAGACCAAATACTGTAGTCAAAAGTGCCACTTTAATACCTCCAGCAACAAGAGATGGGTTCATATCACCCGCCGCTTGAATTTTATCGAATGCTTGAATCATCCCGATTACCGTACCCATGAACCCGAGCATCGGAGCCAAAGCGATAAACAATGAAATCCATGAAACATTCTTTTCAAGTTGTCCCATTTGAACACCACCATAAGCCACAACAGCTTTTTCAGCAGCTTCAACACTTTCGTCTGCACGATCTAGACCTTGATAATAGATAGACGCTACAGGTCCTTTGGTGTCGCGGCAAACTTCTTTTGCTGCTGAAACACCACCACTTTTCAAGGCTTCTTCAACGCTTGCAGCTAATTTAGCGGTATTGGTTGTAGATAAGTTTAGGTAAATGATGCGCTCGATGGCAATAGCCAATCCCAAGATCAAACACAACAATACAATACCCATAAATCCAGGACCTCCTTCGATGAAACGTTGTTTCAATTCTTGGTGAAAACTCTCTGATTGCGCTGGAGCTGCCTCGTCTTGTGCGATAAGAGCACCTGCGGTTGCGCTGACCATAGAAACATTAGTAGAAAGTGCTTTTGCAGGAGAAGCTTGCACATTGTTTGTACCGACAAAAACCAAAGCGGCAATTGCGAGAATAGAAAATAGTTTTTTCATTGCTATCGACTTAAAAGTTTGATGATTAGTTTTTTAATTTTTAAGGCTCTAAAGATATAAAAATATTTAGTTTCTAAACAAAGGAAGAGTTAGGGATTTTGGTCCAAATCCATTCTCTGTAAGGGCCTAGAATTAATGGCTTAGATTAACATTTTAAAAATTTAACCATAACTTAACCCCGAGTAGATAGACGCAGCTTGATTTAGGCTGACGGTCTAAATTTTTTACTCAATTAAAGAGACTAATAGATTATGAATGCCATACAAATTAGTAATGCACTTCAGGCCCTGCAAAAAGATCCCATAATGTCTTTTTTAGCTCAAAAGTTTGGTGATGTAATTACTATATCCGACCGGTATGAAAAAGATCATGCCAAGGCACTGGCCCTGCTCGTGGTAGAGCAGCAAGTCAGTTTCAAGGCGGCCCAAACCATCAAAGCGCGTTTTTTAAACCTCATCGATGGATTGAGTTACACGCAAATTATTGCTTTGGACAATGATCTTGTGCAAAGTGTGGGTGTGTCTCACAGAAAAGTGGAATACATTAAAAACATCTATGCTCATTTTAACCAGGAGCCACGAGATTATGCCGCCCAAAGTCCGGAAGACATTCATCGGTCACTGATCAAAATCAAAGGCGTGGGCCTGTGGACCATCGAAATGTTTTTGATTTTTGTGCTTGGCGAACCTGATATTTTCTCCAAAGGGGACTTGGCGCTGATCAATAGCATAAAAAAGAATTACAATTTAGACCCCTTGAGTAATGACGATTTGAATGGTTTGATTCAAAGCTGGCGACCTCATAATACTGTAGCTTCACTACTGTTGTGGTGCTCTATTGAACAAAAGATATTTTATTCGAAGGACAAATAATATCGAGGGAATATTTGCTCGGTAAAATATGGCGCGTCTGATTAACGGTCAAATATGCGCCACATGAAATAGATCCCCAAAGACCCCAGGCCTAAAACTAATAGATACTGAGCAAACTGCCAGGACATTAATTTGAATAATGCGGCGAAACAGCTCATTGAAAAACCGAAGTATTTTAATTTTTCCATGGACAAAAAGTGAGGGCTTACACTCTTTTAAATGAGCAGAAGTCTTTAGCAGAGAGGAAGGGATTCGAACCCTCGTCC
>JALRAI010000095.1 GCA_023258055.1 Flavobacteriaceae bacterium
GCCAATACGCAAATGATTTATGAAGACAAGTTGAGGTTTGATTCTGGCAGCAATGCCCAAGAGGTTACCTTGGTGACTTTGGTCCAGCAAGCACATTTCTTATTTCCCGAACCTCTAGGGGAAGGAATTTATGAAACCTTAGACTTGGGCGAAGACGTGTTTATCGATGGGTTTTTTCTAGACGACACTGAGCTTAACTGGACCGCTGACAAGCCCTGGGTGATTTACGGATATGCAGCCATTCCTCCTGGCAAAACCCTGACCATCGAACCTGGCGCGCGGATACATTTTCATGAAAACAGCGGCATTATTGCAGCTAATGGTGCCTCTTTAAAGGCCATTGGCCTGCCGAGTTCTGATCCTGAATTACGCGAAGGGGAAATAATTTTTGAAAGTGATCGACTCGAACCAGGGTTTTCTGACATTCCTGGTCAATGGGGGACTATTTGGCTCACTGCGGGCAGTACAGATCACGAATTTTCTCATGTGACCATAAAAAACAATCTCGTCGGGATCTTAATGGACAGCAATGACGGAGACCGGACTTTGACTTTGAAAAACGTTCAAATTTACAATACAGCCACCTCAGGTCTATTAGCCCAGACGGGCGATGTTTACGGGGAAAATATGGTGGTGAGTAATTCTGGACAAGCGGCATTGGCTTTGACTCTTGGTGGGCGATATAAATTTATACACAGCACCTTTTCTAATTATTGGGCCAATAGTTTTCGCAGTTTCCCTACGCTTCAGGTGACTAACGCCTTAGCCATCAGTGATGATGAGATACTTGTGGCTGATTTAGTGCAGGCAGAATTTATCAATTGCATCATTTACGGGACGGAACAGCGTGAAATCGGGCTCTACAAAGAAGAACTTGGCGCCTACAATGTGCTTTTTGACCACTGCTTGATTAAGTTTGAGGACCCCCTAAATACCTATGTAGATGAGCCTTTGTACGATTTTGGCAACACTGACCTCTACCGCAATTTAGTCTTAAATCAAGACCCTGTTTTTGAAAATATTAATCTGAACGATTTTGACATTTCCCTTGAAGAATCCCCAGCGGTCGGTGCAGGAAGCAATCAAGGTGCCACGGCAGTACCCTTTGATTTAAACGGGAGTCCTCGGCCTTCAAATAATCCTGACCTAGGTGCTTACCAAGCGATTAATTTTCCTGAAAACTAAGCGTATATAAGCCCATGGGCGGTGCGCCCAAATCTGGTTTACCCGCTTCATCTAGCGGCTGATAAGCGCTTGTTCGGATAAAGTTCATTTTTTTTAATAAGCCCTGAGCGGCAAAATTATCATCGTTAGTGATAGCATAAATCTTGGAAAGTGACATAAGACTCCTAACCTGCTCCAGATGGGCTGTCGCAGTTTCATATCCGAACCCTTGATGGATATACTGGGGTAAAAAAGCAAAACCCAAATCTGGATGATCTAGATTGTCGCGCTGATATATGCCCACTGTACCAATAGCACGATTAGCCTCCCTTAAAACCACTATTTGCGGACCACAACCAGGGCGCTTCAATAAAGGTAAATAGGTTTGCTCGATTATTCTTTTGGCCTGATCAACACTGGTGATCCCGCGATCTCCTATGAATCGTTTCCACAAATCACTGGTCAGCAGTTCAAGAATAAAAGGCGCATCATTAACTTCGACGGGGCGAATAATACAACGCGCAGATTGTGTCATGGCCTATGCGACAAATAAGGGACGATGTGCCATCAAATCATAGACGTCTTTTGCCACAGATTCGATGACCTCTTGATCTTCTGGGGCCATGATCACACGATCGATCAAGTCTACAATGACTTGCATATCGGATTCCACGAGTCCACGTGTGGTTACCGCAGCCGTTCCGATTCTTATACCACTGGTAACAAACGGAGACTGATCATCAAAAGGTACCATATTTTTATTGAGCGTGATTTCAGCCTGACCGAGAGACTCTTCGGCTTGTTTACCAGTGATGCCTTTATTGCGCAAATCGATGAGCATCATATGGTTATCGGTACCCCCCGAAATGATGTGGTATCCTTTTTTGATGAAGGCTTCAGCCATAACCTTGGCATTTTTCTTAACCTGAACCATATAGTGTAGAAAAGAATCTTCCAAGGCTTCGCCGAATGCTACGGCTTTAGCGGCAATCACATGTTCTAATGGTCCCCCTTGATTTCCTGGAAAGATTCCCGAGTCCAATAAAGAAGACATTTTACGCAAGGATCCATTTTTTAGAGTAATACCAAATGGGTTGTCAAAGTCTTTGCCCATGAGGATCATCCCGCCTCTAGGCCCGCGCAGGGTTTTGTGCGTGGTAGTGGTCACAACATGACAATGAGGAATTGGATCTGAAATAATCCCTTTGGCAATAAGTCCGGCAGGGTGTGCAATGTCCGCTAATAATATCGCCCCTACTTCATCGGCTATGGAGCGGAACTCGGCATAATCGATTTCCCTTGAATAGGCTGATGCTCCAGCGATAATCATCTTTGGTTTATGCTCAAGGGCCAGTGCACGAATCTTGTCATAATTCAGCAGACCTGTTTCCTTTTCTACGCCGTAAAACACAGGACGATACAAGCGTCCTGAGAAGTTCACAGGGCTGCCGTGGGTTAAGTGCCCTCCATGAGCCAGATCAAATCCTAAAAATGTGTCCCCGGGTTTCATACAGGCGTGAAAAACTGCTGTATTGGCCTGTGAACCACTGTGTGGCTGAACATTGGCGTATTCTGCTCCAAAGAGTGTTTTTGCACGATCGATCGCCAATTGCTCGACTTGATCCACGACCCAACACCCACCGTAATAGCGCTTGCCGGGGTAACCCTCAGCGTATTTATTAGTCAATACACTGCCAGTGGCAGCCATAACTTGATCGCTGACAAAGTTTTCCGAGGCAATCAATTCTAGTCCGTGCTTTTGACGGTCGTGTTCCTGCTGTATAAGGTCAAAAATTTCGGCGTCTTGGTAACTCATTTCTTTGGTGATTTGATTTGCATCAAAAATACTAAATGCCCTTTGTTAGTAGTCAAGAAATTATATATTTGATTAACATTTTACCAACAATTAAAATCCCATTTCATGCCCTTGAGTGCCAACAACCCAGAAATCAAAACTTGGTTAAACGTCCCGGATCAAAGCGACTTTCCGATACAGAACATTCCCTTTGGAGTTTTTTTAACAAGAGACGATATCATTACAATAGGAACCCGCATCGGCGATACTGTTATTGACCTGGGAGCCTTGCATCAATTGGGCTATTTTGAGGGTATTGAACTCACAGACGATATTTTTCTTCAAGACAGCTTGAATGATTTTATTGCTGACGGACGCAAAACCTGGCGACTGGTGCGCAATCGAATCTCACATATTTTCAACCAAAACAATCCCGATTTGCGCGAAAATGCAGCGCATCGCGAAAAAATACTCTTTGGTCTGGATGAAATAGAAATGCAGTTGCCTGTGGATGTGGGCGACTATACTGATTTTTACGCCAGTAAAGAACACGCCACCAATGTCGGGAGTCTGTTTCGCGATCCAGAAAATGCTCTTTTGCCAAACTGGCTTCACATCCCTATAGGCTATCACGGGCGCAGTTCTAGTATTGTCCCCAGTGGCACGCCCATCTATAGACCTAATGGCCAATCTGCCCCTAAAGATGGTAAAGGGCCAGGATTTGGGCCATCAAAACTTTTGGACTTTGAATTAGAGATGGCCTTTATCACCACTGCTGCGAATGATCTGGGTAAACCTATCGCCCTGGCAGACGCCGCTGAACACATTTTTGGGTTGGTTTTGTTTAATGATTGGAGTGCTCGAGACATTCAGGCCTGGGAATACGTACCGCTGGGACCGTTTTTAGGGAAGAACTTTGCCTCAACCATCTCGCCTTGGATTGTCACCCTTGATGCCTTGGAACCATTCCGTGTAGCGGGTCCAAAACAAGACCCAGAACCACTGCCCTATTTACGTCAAACTGGGGCTCATAATTACGACATCACTCTTGAGGCCAGTATAATGCCCGAGGGGAGCGATGAGTCTTTAGTCTGCCGGTCTAATTTTAAATATATGTATTGGTCTATGGCCCAACAGTTAGCCCATCACACCATCAATGGCTGTAATCTGCGCAGCGGAGATATGATGGGTTCTGGAACTATTTCTGGACCGACACCAGACAGCTATGGTTCTATGCTTGAACTGAGTTGGCGAGGCCAAAAACCAGTCCCTTTAAGCGACGGAAGCACCCGCAAGTTCATTGAAGATGGGGACACCGTGATCATGCGCGGCTACTGTCAAAATGAGCTAGTGCGTATCGGTTTTGGGGAGTGTACTGGAAAGGTTCTACCAGCACGGCAATTAGAATTTTAAAGCAAGTACTATGGCAGCCCTAATTCTTTCAAAGCGCAGAGCTCTTCAAAGATCAAAACGAAGTTTTTTTTCCATGGAACTGAAATCCAGAAGGTATGCTTACACCATATTATTGGGTTTATTGATACTAATGTTGGGTTCATGCAGCAGTATTAAGCGCAATGAAAAGCAATTGGCCCAAGGCAATTACGACGAGGTGGTGAACTCCATTTCAGACCAACTTAAAAATAAACCAGACCACAAGGATAAAAAAGAGCTTATTGCTCTGCTGGAAAAGGCCTACAAACTTGCTGTAAAGGAGGATAAGCGGCAACTCAAGCGACTAGAAGCAGAACCCAACGGCCCCAATTCAAGTAATATCTATTGGCTTTACAAAGGCTTAGACCAAAGGCAAGACCGCATTCGACCCCTAACTGAAGTCATGCCCATAAGTGCGAGTTTTGACAATTATTCCATCCCCTTGCGCAAGGCAAAAAATTCCTACGCCAGATTTTTACACAACAAGGCCCAGGGCCTACTGAGTATGGATGTTAGGGAAAAAGCACGTGAGGCTTATAAACTGCTTGTGGAGGTAAAAAAGCTTCAACCCGATTTTTCAGGCATTGACAAAACCCTAGCTGTGGCAAAAGACAAGGGCACTAGGCATATTGGCGTAAAAATAAAATACGAAGCCGGGGCTGTGCTACCCGCACCACTTTTGAAAGAGTTACAATGGTATCGCCCAAACAACCTGGACGAATTCTGGCAAAATTATTATTTCGAGCCGCGTAATGGCGGATTTGATCAGAGCGTACAACTCAATATTAATGGGCTGTCCTTTGGCCCTGATCAATTGACCCACGAAACCATTACACGTGAAAAATCTATCGAAGACGGATGGGAATACGCTGTGGACCGTTACGGTAATGTGGTGCGAGATTCTTTGGGACAACCCATCAAGGTCCCCATCATAAAAATAGTGCGGGCCACACTCATGCGCAGCCATCAGCACAAAGAAGGAGTCATGCAGGCCAAGATATGGACACAAAATCACGATAACGGAGCAAAAAATGGCCCTTTTCCGCTCAACGAACTTCTGGTTTTTGATAATGTTTATGCTCGTTTTGAGGGTGATCAGGCGGCCTTAGCCCCTGAAGACCTGGAAATGGTCAACAACAAACCTCTACCCTTTCCCACCGATGCACAAATGACAGCCGATTTGGGGCAGCAAATAAAATCGTCTTTTACACGCTGGCTAAAGCAGCAACAATAGCCTCCGGCTGTATGGATTGATGAGAAGCCTCCC
>JALRAI010000096.1 GCA_023258055.1 Flavobacteriaceae bacterium
CTCCTCCCATGATTTTGTCGCATCATCGACCCAAAGGGCCACGACTTTTACCCCATCGCCATGTTTGTTAATGTGTGCATTAATGGGGCCGTCAGGATTTAGAGGAGTGGTCAAAACCAAGCGGATTTTGTCCTGTTTCAAGACATAAGAAACTTTGTCTTTTGCGCCGGTTTCCAGTCCCGCATAGGCCTCAGATTGAAAGCCAAAAGCTGTTTTATAAAAATGGGCCGATTGCTTGGCATTACCCACATAAAGCTCCACGTAATCCGTCCCTAATAAGGGCAAAAAGTCTTCCGCTTCGTCAAATATTTTTTTGAGCGAATACTCGGTGTTTTGGAGGTGTTCTAAATTTTTTATTTCTGCCATGATAATGGTTTTCGCGTTTTTTAATCCAACCAGGATTGATAATAGTTTCCGTCCGAAATAGCCAGCCCTTGCTCCGTAACCATAAGCGGTTTAAAGGTATCCACCATGACGGCTAATTCTTCTGTCTCTGTTTTTCCGATGCTGCGCTCAGTAGCCCCTGGGTGTGGCCCATGGGGAATACCTGCAGGGTGCAGCGAAATATGACCTGGCGCAATATCGTTCCGACTCATAAAATCTCCATCGACATAATAAATCACCTCATCAGAGTCAATATTGCTGTGATTGTAAGGCGCAGGAATACTCAGGGGATGATAATCGTAGAGCCTTGGCACAAAACTACACACCACAAAGGCTGCCGTCTCGAAAGTTTGGTGCACCGGAGGTGGCTGATGAATGCGCCCGGTAATGGGCTCAAAATCGTGAATCGAAAAAGCGTAAGGATAATTATACCCATCGTAACCCACCACATCAAAGGGATGCGTGGCATAAACCATATCGATTAAATCATTTTGCTTTTTGACTTTCATTAAAAACGACCCTTTTTCATCATGGGTTTCTAAGGCTTGTGGTTTGCGAATATCGCGCTCACAAAATGGCGAATGCTCCAAAAGCTGTCCAAACCAATTGCGATAGCGCTTTGGTGTGTAAATCGGATGGTTTGACTCTACGATAAACAATCGGTTATCGGGCCCATCGAACTCCATCTGATAAATCACCCCACGGGGCACCAAAAGATAATCCCCGTAAGCAAACGGAATATTTCCTAAAAAAGTCTTTAAGGTCCCTGAGCCTTTGTGCACAAAAATGAGCTCGTCGGCATCGGTGTTTTTATAAAAATAGTCTGTAACCGATTTTCTGGGCGCGGCCAAAATGATGGTACAGTCACTATTGGTCAGCACAGGGGTGCGACTCTCTAAATAATCATCACAGGGCGCTACGTCAAAGCCTTTGAGTCGGTAGGACTGAATATTATTGGCCTTGGCGATTTTTGGCGCGATGCTTTTTTGCGCTAAAATTTCTTTGACCTGAGTGGGTCGATGCTCGTGATAAATATTGGAGTACATTCCGTCAAACCCTATGGTTCCGAAGAGCTGTTCCGCGTAAAGACTCCCGTCGGGCTTGCGAAATTGTGTGTGTCGTTTGGGCGGAATCTTTCCGAGTGCGTGATAAAAGGGCATGGCAATTACATTATTTAACTCGTGGTAGTGTCGTTGTTTTTTACTGCTCTAAATTACGCATTTTTTGCGCTTTTTAAGATGATTTAAATCATAAAATCCTCAGGGGAATGCCCAGCTTAACTCAGGCAAAATTCTGAAAATAATCCAAAACCTTTTGAGCTCTATGGGCCCCGATTACCGCACTGACCTCGTCAAAAGAGGCTTTTTTTAATCGCTCTGGACTCTTAAAGGTCTGCAATAATACTTCCACGGTTTTCTGCCCGACTCCGGGTATATTTTCCAATACAGAATCTATGGCCTCTTTACTGCGTTTTTGTCGGTGAAAGGTGATGCCAAAGCGATGGGCCTCGTTGCGCAGCTGTTGGATCACTTTTAGGGTTTCTGAGGTCTTGTCTAAATACAACGGGATCGGATCGTCGGGATAGTATAATTCTTCCAGGCGTTTGGCAATTCCGATAATGCTGATTTTACCCCGAAGATCCAGACGCTCTAAACTCTTAAGTGCCGAAGACAATTGACCTTTACCGCCATCGATTACAATCAGGTTGGGCAAAGGCTGCTGCTCCTCTAAAAGGCGTTTGTAACGCCGATAGACCACTTCTTCCATGGAGGCAAAGTCATCAGGGCCAGTTACGGTTTTAATGTTAAATTTTCTGTATTCCTTTTTCGAGGGTTTAGCCCGTTTAAACACCACGCAAGCCGCTACTGGATTGGTCCCTTGAAAATTACTGTTGTCGAAACACTCGATGTGCTCAGGCAAGACCGGGAGTCTGAGATCCTTTTTCATCTGCGCCATAATGCGCTTTTCATGACGATCGGGATCGACGATTTTTGCCTGCTTGAGGCGATCCAATCGAAAGTACTTGGCATTGCGTAAAGAAAGCTCGAGAAGTTTCATTTTATCCCCCTGTTTGGGTACGGTCACCTGCACCCCTTCAGGCACACTAATTTTATGGGCTGCAATGACATTTTTGGCCTGTAAATTAAACCTTTGGCGCAGTTCAACAAAGGCCAATTCCAGCAGGGACTTGTCTGATTCATCCAGCTTTTTCTTGAGCTCAATTGTATGAGAGCGCACAATACTGCCAAAGGCCACTTGCAAGAAATTCACATAAGCAAAGTCCTCGTCTGAACGAATACTGTAAACCTCAGTATCCACAATTTTCGGACTCACCACCGTGGAGCGGGCTTGATAGTTTTCTAGGATGTCTATTTTTTCTTTGATGGCTGCAGCGGCCTCAAATTCGAGTTGTGCGGCATGAGTATTCATCTTGGCCTTAAATTGAAGCAAAGAGGCCTTAAAATTTCCTTTTAGGATTTGATGGATCGCTTCAATTTGCTGCTGATAATCCTCAAATTTTTGATGGCCTTCACAGGCGCCTAGGCAATTACCGATGTGGTATTCCAAACATACTTTGTACTTACCCGAGTCTATTTTGTCCGCTGATAAATCGTAATTACATGTCCGCAGTGGATAAAGGCCTCGAATGAGGTCCAGTAGGGTTTGAACCGTGCGCATTTGGGTATAAGGACCATAATATTGACTCCCGTCCTTAATGACTTTACGGGTCATAAATACCCTGGGAAAAGGCTCATTTTTAACGCAAATCCAAGGATAGGACTTGTCGTCTTTAAGCAAGACATTATAGCGCGGCTGATATTTTTTTATCAGATTATTCTCCAGCAATAGGGCATCGGTCTCTGTATCCACCACAATATGGCGGACGTTGTGGATTTTTTTGACCATGATCCGAGTGCGTGCATTGTCATGTTCTTTATTAAAATAACTGCGGACCCGTTTTTGTAGGCTCTTCGCCTTACCGATATACAAAAGCTTCTCTTGCTTGTCGTAAAATTGATACACCCCCGGGGCATCGGGAAGTGTCGCAATCTGGAGTGTCTTAGAAACTTCTGTCATACCCCAAAGATACATCAACTCAATCTTAGAAAACAGCGTTATTATTTTTCATACCTTGCATTAAAGTGGATTAAATGAATATTGCCATCCTATCGCGAAGCGCTCAGCTGTATTCCACCAAGAGCCTGCTGGACTGCGGTTTAAAACACCATAACATGGAAGTTATGGACCCTAGTTTATGTCATGTTGGGACAAAGGACGACAAAGCGGTGTTGTATTACGGCACAGAGCTCGTCGACGATCTAGACGCAGTTATTCCGCGCATCGGCGCATCGAATACCTTTTTCGGCGCCTCATTAGTGCGTCACTTTGAAAGCATGAATGTCTTTAGCACTGTAAGTGCCGAAGCCATACTGCAATCGCGTAACAAATGGACCTGTCAACAAATTCTAAGCCAGCAGGGTATCCCGACCCCCATGTCGTTTTTAGGCCATACCACAAACCCAGATGATGTCTTGATACATTTTAAAGGACGTCCGGTAGTGATCAAACTCTTGCAAGGCACACATGGACAAGGCGTTATTTTAGCGGAAAGTACCGCCTCTGCCCGAAGCATAATGGAGACCCTTACGGCCTCAAAAGTTCGATTCTTGGTTCAAGAATATATAGAGGAATCTCAAGGCAGTGACCTGCGCGCCATCGTAGTCGATGGCGCGGTAGTGGCCTCAATGAAGCGTTTGAGCAAAGCTGGAGATTTTAGATCTAACCTGCATCGCGGTGGACAATCCATGCCCTACACTTTAAGTCCGGAAGAAACCCATATTGCGATTAATGCCGCGCGCGCCTTAAAACTCGGGGTCTGCGGTGTAGATATTTTGCAAAGCGCGCGCGGGCCGCTTATTCTCGAAATTAATTCTACACCTGGTTTAGAAGGAATCGAAAACACCACAGGAGTGAATATTGCCCAAAAAATCATCAGCTACATCGAACGCAGTCGGAATTCATGAGCAAAAACAACAGGTCCATAAATCTATTGGGGCATGAAGTAAGTCCTGGCCAAAGTGCCCAGGCTCTGCTTCAAGTCGCGCATTTGCACAATCGCACCGCAATCGAAGTGCCTGTATTTATCGAACATGCCCTAAAACCAGGTCCTACAGTACTGTTACTTGCAGGGATTCACGGCGATGAGGTCAATGGCATCGAAATCTTAAGACAATGCATCGCCAAAGGCATTACCAAACCCCGAAAAGGCACCACCATTTGTATCCCGGTGGTCAATGTTATCGGCTATGTCCACAATCAAAGGGACCTCCCCGATGGACGGGATTTGAATCGCGCTTTTCCCGGCAAAAAAAGTGGCTCTTTGGCGGCGCAAATCGCCCATCAACTCACCCAAGAGGTCTTGCCGCATGTCGATTTAATACTTGATTTTCACACCGGTGGGGCTCAGCGGTTTAACGCCCCTCAAATTCGATTGAGTGGCCTTGATTCAGACCTGTTAAATATGGCCAAAATATTTGGTGCGCCCTTTGTCATTCACAATAAACCCATGGGTAAATCACTGCGCCATACCTGTGAAAAAAAAGGGATCCCTCTTTTGCTTTTTGAGGGCGGCAAAAGCAATGACATTAACACCTCTGTCAGCAATGCTGGAGTCAATGGAGTCAAGCGATTACTCAGCCATCTGGGAATGATCGCCCCAAAGTTTAAAATCAGTGCACCAAAGCATCAGACCGTAGAAATCCTCAACAGCACCTGGGTGCGCGCGAGTTCATCTGGGATGTTCAAACCACTTATAGAAGTAGGCAAATGGACTGAAAAAGGCGCGATTATCGGTCAGATTTCTGATCCCTATGGGCAATCTATGACGGGGGTCATGGCCCCAAACGCTGGTTATATTTTTAATGTAAACCAAGCCCCGACGGTCTATGGAGGGGATGCCCTCTTTCACCTATCAACAGAACTTAGGCCCCACTCTGAAAAGGGCCAAGCCCCAATTAAAAAACAAGCCAAGAAGGGATCACAAAATTGAAGGATAAAAAAACCATACGACAAGAGGTAATGGC
>JALRAI010000097.1 GCA_023258055.1 Flavobacteriaceae bacterium
CCATTGCGGCCATTATTTTTGCCGTAGAGGTTTTTAGCCTTGATCTTACCCTGATGTCTTTGGTGCCTTTGCTGCTCGCCTCAGTTACGGCCATCATTACCTCTTATTTTTTCTTTGGCAATGATATCTTATTGCCCTTTACTGTAGTGGATACTTTTAGTATTGGGGACATTCCTTTTTATTTGATTTTGGCCGTGGTTGCTGGGCTAGTCTCTATTTATTTTACTAATACTTACGAGTGGATTCAAAAGCGGTTTGATCGCATTCCCAATAAATGGCACCGCATGCTCGTGGGGGGTACCTTAATCGGGGTTTTGGTTTATTGTATTCCGCCGCTTTATGGAGAAGGTTTTGATGTGATTAACAATTTAGTTCAAGGCAATGCTAATTTGGCCCTAGAAAACAACCTTTTCAATGCCTCTCCAGAGCATATTTACATTACGATTGGCCTTTTGATTGGACTGGTTGTCTTTAAAATTATTGCTAGTGCATTGACCTTTGGGGCAGGTGGGGTTGGCGGAATATTTGCCCCTACTCTGTTTATGGGCAGTATCATGGGATACACCGTGGCCATAATCCTGCGTACCATAGGCTTTGATTCTGCCAATATTTCCATCAGTAACTTTACTTTGGTGGGGATGGCTGGCCTGATGGCAGGGGTACTGCACGCCCCACTGACCGCTATATTTTTAATTGCTGAGCTCACTGGGGGCTACGCGCTTTTTATCCCGTTGATGATTACATCGGCTGTAGCTTATTCCATTACGAAATACGTTCATCCTCATTCGGTTTACACTATGGAACTCGGCCGCAAGGGAGAGCTCATTACGCATAATAAAGACCACGCCGTACTCACGCTGATGGACTTGGAGTCTGTGGTAGAGCGAAATTTCATCGCCTTGGAGCCTGATATGAATTTAGGAGAAATTGTCTCAAAAGGCATTGTCAAATCCAATCGGAATATATTTCCGGTGGTCGCCCCCGAAAGTGGGCAACTGCGCGGCATAATTTTATTAGATGACCTTAGACCCGTGATGTTTGAGCGCCAGCTTTACCAGGAGATCAGCGCCCGCGATCTGATGCAAGACCCCGCTAGTGTGGTGGAGCTCGACAAGGATCGAATGACCGATGTCATGAAAAAATTTCAAGATACCGGTGCTTGGAACCTGCCTGTAGTGCGCTCGGGTGTCTATAATGGTTTTGTTTCAAAGTCCAAACTACTCACGGTTTATCGTCGTAAACTCATCGATTTTTCAGGAGCCTCATGAAATATTTACTTTATATAATTTTTGCCGTTGTAGTCAGCTGTGTCGGTTTAGGGTTTTATCTACAAAACCTAGGGAATCCTTTGGCGGAGCGCTTTATTGGCGCAGGGATTGCCGGGCTGTTTTTTATTTGGATGCCTCTATTTATTTACCATCGTTGGAAAAATCGCTCGATTCAAGATTATATGTTGACCAAAGAGAATATAGAGCAGATGAATCGCTACAAGAAAGAAAAAAAATAATTTCATGGCATCTTCCGGGGTTCCAATTACCTCATTAGGCTTTATTTAGCTCATTCATAGGCCATTTTGAGGGCGTAATTCATTGATTTTCAAAAAATTTTACACAGAATTAATCTTCGGGAGCATAAATAGACTACCTTTGAGGACTTATTTAATTTTTTATTTATTGCTATGGAAGGAACAGTTAAGTTTTTTAACGAATCGAAGGGGTACGGATTCATTACAAACAGTGATACGGGCAAAGACATCTTTGTACACGTAACAGGTTTAAATGGAGAAGCCCTTAATGAAGGCGACAAAGTGGAATACGAGGAGCAAGAGGGAAGAAAAGGTATGGTAGCCGCTAAAGTTCGCGTTCTACACGACTAATCTGCAACAAACCAAGACCTGATAAACCTCGACTAATCCTCGGGGTTTTTTTATGGCCCAACTCTTTGTTGAACATCTAGCGAGTCCAACCATCACCACAAAAATCAAGAATTACCTAACCGCGCCTTTTGTTTTTAAAAAAATCATCCAAAAGGGCGCCGCACTCCTGTGCGAGCACTCCTGAGGTAACAGAAGTCTTAGGATGCAATTGGGTGCCTAAGGCCAGATATCCACGCTTGGGGTCGCTAGCTCCATAAACGACCTGAGAGATTTGACTCCAAAAAAGTGCTCCTGCGCACATTTGACAGGGTTCAAGCGTGACATACAATGTGCATTGGTGGAGATATTTCCCGCCGATATAATGTGCTGCAGAGGTAATGGCCTGCATTTCCGCATGGGCTGTAACATCATTCAGAGCTTGAGTTCTATTAAAAGCCCGAGCAATGATCCGGCCTTGCGCCACAACTACTGCCCCTACGGGCACCTCATCAGCATCTAAAGCGCGCTTTGCCTCCTGCAAGGCCATGCGCATAAAATAATCGTGATCTTGCATGATTTAAACGATTGCATTGGATTAATTCATCCGAGCATAGGTATACACCCGGATTCGATCTAAAGGTACAAATAAAGGCCTAAGAGAACATAGACAAGACAATAAGCGTATCTTTGAATCATGAATCAATCGATTTTAAAGCAAATTAATTCCCCATCAGATCTCAAAGGCTTAAGTCTTGAAGAAATGGTACAGCTCTCTGAAGAACTGCGGCGCTTTATTATCGATATCGTGGCCATAAAAGAAGGTCATTTAGGGGCCAGTCTGGGGGTGATAGAGCTCACTATAGCCCTGCATTATGTTTTCAATACCCCAGACGATTTATTGGTCTGGGATGTGGGCCATCAAGCCTACGGCCACAAAATTTTGACCGGACGCAGGGATCAATTTCATTCCAACCGCCAGTTAGGAGGCCTTAGCGGTTTCCCCTCGCGCAAAGAAAGTCCTTACGACACCTTTGGGGTAGGTCATAGCAGCACCGCAATTTCAGCAGCCCTAGGCATGGCATTGGCCAGCGCTCAAGACGACCGGGCAGACAGACAGCATATCGCCGTGGTAGGTGATGCCAGTATTGCCAGTGGTATGGCCTTTGAAGCCCTAAACCATGCCGGTGTTTCCCGAGCCAATCTTTTGATTGTGCTTAACGATAATGCCATTGGTATCGACCCCAGTGTTGGGGCCTTCAAGGAATATTTGACCAGAAAAAAAGAAACCCAAGGCCAGGCAAATCAAGACAATCTTTTTCGCGCTTTAAATTTTCATTACAGTGGCCCAGTAGACGGGCATAATCTCGCTGAACTCATTGATGCTTTGACCCAAATGAAATCCATTTCTGGGCCAAAGGTTTTGCATGTGGTCACCACAAAAGGCAAAGGACTCAAACAGGCCGAGCAAGATCAAGTCATGTATCATGCCCCAGGACAGTTTGACCCTAAAACAGGAGAACGTATCCCTGGATCGAACCAACCGCTACCGCCAAAATTTCAAGACGTCTTCGGGCACACCCTAGTGGATTTAGCCCGCGTCAATAAAAATATTTTTGGGATTACCCCCGCAATGCCTACTGGCTCTTCCCTGCGTTATATGATGGAAACTTTTCCCGATCGGGCCATCGATGTCGGGATTGCCGAACAACATGCCGTAACACTGGCCGCAGGACTCGCTACCCAGGGGAAAGTCGTCTTTTGCGCCATCTACGCCACCTTTTTTCAAAGGGCTTATGATCAGGTAATTCACGATGTCTGCTTACAAAACTTACCCGTAATTTTTTGCCTTGACAGAGCGGGACTCGTAGGGGAAGACGGGGCGACACATCACGGAGTCTATGATTTTGCGTCCCTCAGACCCATACCTAATCTCATAATTTTCGCCCCACGTGATGCCCGCGCCTTGCGCAACATCATGTATACGGCGCAAAAAGGATTATCCCACCCCATTGCGATCAGGTACCCACGAGGGCGCGGCCGACAACTCCATTGGGAAACCCCTATGGAAACTATTGAAGTCGGAACAGCAGAAATTCTTGAAAAAGGAACGCACACGGCTGTTTTAAGTATAGGAACTATTGCTGATACCGTCATGGATGCCCTGACGTTGATCGACGAAAAAGAAAAAGTAACCCATGTGGATATGCGCTTTTTAAAACCTTTAGATCAGCATCTCTTGCATGAAATATGCCGCAGCCATCAGACTATAATTACCGTAGAGGACGCAAGTCTAAAAGGAGGGCTCTCCAGTGCTGTCGCAGAGTTCATTACCCTTAATGGTTATTCTATTTCCTTGAAAAGCCACGGCATTAAAGATGAATTTATTTCTCATGGTAAGCCTCAAGAGCTCTACACACTTTGTGGGCTGACCCCTCAGGCCATTGCCCAAAGTATTTTAGTGGCTCAGCAGCAAGTCGTGAAATGAAATAGCCCCGTCGATAAAACAAATAAAAAAAGTGCCCCAATTGGGGCACTTTTAATTTAATCCTAAGTCAAAATCCGCGGCTTAGCGCATAATTAACTTACTGGTATGGGTATAATTATTACCCTGAATACGTACCAAGTAAATACCACTGCTAAGCATAGAGGCGTCCACTTGTGTTTGGTTACCCAATTCAAGGGTCTGTGACCAAACGGTACGTCCATTGATATCAACAATAGACACTTGAGCATTGCCTACGTCCACTTTTGAGTGAATGTTGATGGCACCATAATTTGGATTCGGGTAAATACTAAAGTTATTGTCATAGTTATTATCTCCAGTAGAAAGATTACAATCTGCAGGGATGTCAAAGGCTTCTGTTTGATCCGCGCGATTAAAGGCACTTCCCTGAGAGGCGCTAAATCCTACTCCACGACGGGCAAAAGCTTCCCAAATCAAGCAGCGGTGTAAGCCTCCGTGGGTTAACTCATCGGCCTCAAGAATAGCATCACGACCATCGATAAACCCGGGCGAACAGTTTTGTAGTTTCATCCCATCCATCACCAATTGGAAGGCGATGTTGTTACCCCCTGTTCCGTACACCAAGTCTGCATCAAAACCATAAAGGTCGATCAAATCCCAAGTCATTTCCCATAGTGCAGTGGCCCATACAAAGCCTATACCATGGGGCTGAGAAACATTTGCGTTAGTGTCTTGATAGGTATAATCGTTAATGGCAAAATCCGTGCTATAAGGTGCTTCACGAATTCCATTTGGATTCCCTGAAGCATAGGCCGCTAAACCTCGAACATCGCCACGCTGATCACCAGTTTGCATGGTCATGATCAAACCGAGGTAATCACTCCAGCCCTCTCCCATTTGCTCTGCATTTCCTAAACAACTCGTGTTTACAGG
>JALRAI010000098.1 GCA_023258055.1 Flavobacteriaceae bacterium
TTTTGATGTCATTCAAAGTCATAAGCGCCGCCATAGGGGTCAAATTGTCAATATCCGTGTTGAGAATTTTTTGTTTGATATCCTCCAGTAGCGGGTCGTCTAATTGAATAAAACTGAGCTGCATGGCATCGGCGGCCGAGGTCTGGACCGAGGCCGCGTTATCGGCAGAAGATCTGGAAGATTCGAGTTGTTTTAAAATGGCCTCTGAGCGTTGAATTACCGCAGCAGGCATGCCCGCCATTTTGGCCACATGAATCCCAAAGCTGTGCTCTGAACCTCCAGAGACCAGAGTGCGTAAAAACAATACCGTATCGTCAAGTTCCTTAATGGATACATTAAAATTCTTAATCCGCTCAAAGGACTTGGTCATTTCATTGAGCTCGTGGTAATGCGTCGCAAAAAGGGTTTTGGCCCTAGTGGGATGTTCGTGCAAATACTCACTAATTGCCCATGCGATTGAAATTCCGTCGTAGGTACTGGTCCCGCGACCAATCTCATCAAGCAGGATCAAACTGCGCTCTGAAACATTGTTCAAAATACTGGCCGTTTCGTTCATCTCGACCATAAAGGTAGACTCCCCTTGAGCGATATTGTCACTGGCCCCTACACGGGTAAATATTTTATCGACCACCCCAATAGTCACGGCCTGTGCCGGTACAAAAGAGCCCATTTGGGCCATAATCACAATCAGCGCGGTCTGGCGCAGCAAGGCACTTTTACCACTCATATTGGGGCCCGTAATCATGATGATTTGCTGGCTTTCTCGATCCAGAAAAACATCATTAGCGATATATGGATTATCCTCGGATAATTGACGTTCTATCACCGGATGACGGCCCTGTTTTATGTCCAAAGTATGGCCCTGATTAAGCTCTGGGCAGACATAATTATTTTTAACCGCCAGCTCGGCAAAACCCATAAGGCAGTCCATTTCGGCTATAGCCGCCGCCGTTTTTTGCACCGCCCCGATATAGGGCATTATTTTTTTGACCAAAGCCACAAAGAGCTCTTGCTCTAGGACCGCAATCCGCTCTTCGGCCCCAAAAATTTTGGCCTCATATGTTTTGAGTTCTTCGGTGATGTAACGCTCAGCGTTAACTAGGGTTTGCTTGCGGATCCAATGCTCTGGTACTTTGTCTTTGTGGGTGTTGCGCACCTCTATGTAATACCCAAAAACGTTATTGGAATCTATTTTAAGAGAAGGGATCCCCGTTTCTTCTTGATGACGCTGCAGCATTTCCTCTAAATGTGATTTGCCTCCATTAGCGATAGAGCGCAGCTCATCCAGTTCGGGACTCACCCCTGCGGCCATTACAGAACCTTTACTGAGCAATGCAGGGACCTGCTCTTGAAGCTCCCCATAAATCATGGTAACCAACTCAGGGCATAAATCCATTTTTGCCCCCAAGTCATTGAGCGCTTTTTGATCGGCTTCAAGGGCAGCCTGAGCAATAGGCCCCGCCGCGGAAAGCGAGTCCGCTAAATAGCGCACCTCTTTTGGATTAATTTTTCCTGTGGCGGTTTTGGAAATTAAGCGCTCGAGATCCCCCACACCTTTTAAGGCCTGACGCAAATCAGCCCGCAGCTCAGAATTTTTCTCCCAATAACCCACCACCTGATGTCGGGCCTGAATCTGTTCCTGGTTTTTCAGAGGCAGGGCTAACCACCTTTTGAGCAGTCGTCCTCCCATGGGCGAAATGCTGTGATCCATCACCCCAAACAAAGTAGCCTGGGCCGAGCCAGATCCTGCAAATAATTCCAAATTGCGCATGGTAAAGTGATCCATCCAGACGTATTGGTCTTGAGCAATCCGCGCAATTGTGGTAATATGACTTAAATCCCGATGCTGGGTGGTGCTGATATAATGCAGTATGGCTCCGGCAGCGATAACCCCTAATTCGAGTTTATCTACGCCAAATCCTTTGAGGCTTTTGGTCTTAAAATGTGCGAGCAACAAATCATCGGCATAGGCCTTTTGAAAGACCCAATCCTCTAAGAAAAAGGCATGCCCCTGAGCAGTGGATTTTTGAACGCTCATGCGTTCTCTTTTGTGCCAAAGCACCTCAGCGGGATTGAACTTTTGCAGCAAGGCTTGAACATAGGCCCGATCGCCTTGGGCCACCAAAAACTCTCCGGTAGAAATGTCCAAAAAAGAGACTCCACTCAAGTTTTGGTCGCCACTAACAGCCGCTAAAAAGTTATTGCTCTTGCGCTGAAGAATGTCGTCATTAAAAGCTACTCCTGGCGTGACAAGTTCAGTTACCCCGCGCTTGACTATGGTTTTGGTCTGCTTTGGATCCTCCAGCTGATCACAAATAGCCACGCGACAACCCGCCATAACGAGTTTCGGTAAGTAGGTGTTCAGCGCGTGATGCGGAAAGCCCGCCAGCTCAGTTTGATCCCCCCCATTGTTGCGGGCCGTAAGCGTAATGTTTAATATCTCTGCAGCGCGCACAGCATCCTCGCCGAAGGTCTCGTAAAAATCTCCAACACGAAAAAGCAACAAAGCATCAGGGTACTTGGTTTTGATGCCCTGGTACTGCTGCATTAAAGGGGTGATTTTTTTGGCCATGCTTAGGTTTTGCGCTAGACGGGCTAAGGTACTTATTAAATGAAATTTTAGAAAATTCTCTAGTCCAATTCTTTGCGACTAAGGAAAGCCTTATTTTTGCAAAGCATTATGAAACACCGCAAACTCGAAAATAGCGAATTAGATCGTCCTGATTTGGACGCTGTTCAAGCGATGGAGCGCTACCCCATCCACGTGGTACTGGACAATATTCGCAGCCTTAACAATATCGGTTCGGTGTTTCGCACAGCCGATGCCTTTATGGCGGCCCACTTGCACCTTTGCGGTATTACGGCGAAACCCCCGCATCGGGACATTCACAAAACTGCCCTAGGCGCTACAGAAAGTGTGCCTTGGACGTATCACCCTGATACGCATCAGGCCATAAAACAGCTTAAAGATCAGGGGGTCAAGGTTTGGGCCGTAGAACAAGCTGAAGGGGCGACCCTGCTCCAAAACTGGGATACGGCACCCGATCAAGGCGTCGCTTTAGTTTTTGGCAATGAAGTCAAAGGAGTCGCTCAAGATATCGTCGACCTTTGCGATGGTGTTTTGGAAATCCCGCAACACGGCATCAAGCATTCCCTGAATATTTCGGTCAGTGCAGGCATGGTGCTTTGGGAAGCTTTTAAGCGGTATGCTTTGTGATTATATCCAGAATCTTTAGATAATCCCCACGACGCTTCACAAAATCCAAATCCTCTAAATCAATCCTAATGACTTTACCCTGATGAGCTTCACTGCTCAAATGAGTTAAATAACCCGAATGTATTTTTTGTAGGTAATCCGCATCGATCGATTGCTCATAGGGGCGCCCGCGTTGTTTTATGTTGTCCAAAAGACGGTCGGTAGACTGCGCCAGGTAGATATAAACCTGGGGCCGCGGCAATTCGCGATGCATCAGGTGAAAAAACTTTTGATACAGGTCAAATTCTGCCGGCGTCAAGGTAATCTTGGCAAAAATCAAGGATTTATAGCGGTCGTAATCCGTAATGATTAAATCGCTAAACAAATCGTATTGGGCGCTTTGCTCGGCGAGTTGTTGAAACCGATCGGCCAAAAAAGACATCTCAAGCGGGAAAGCATAACGCTCCGGATCCTGATAAAACTGGGGCAGAAATGGATTATCCGCAAAACGCTCCAATATGAGCTTGCCTTTAAAATCACGGGCAATCATCTGGGCTAATGAGGTTTTTCCAGCACCGATATTGCCCTCTATTGCCACATAACGCAAAGCCGTAAAATCGTATTTCGCACTCGGATTTTTGAGCCATTGCGCAATGCGTTTAGGCGGATTGCTATCTGTACATCGCTCAAGCAGTTCATTCAAGCTCAGGCCAAGCACAGTGTGCTGCCAATGGGGAGCAACATCCAAAAATGGCTGCAGCACAAACAATCGATGCTGAATCCGAGGATGAGGCAAAGTCAATTCAGGACCCGCGAGTGCAACAGTCCCATAGGCCAATAGATCTAGGTCAATGGTGCGGCTGCTGTACTGGCGATCTGCAATCTGGGCATTTTCAGACCCTGTACTTTCCTTAGTTTGACTACCGCTAGTACCGCGTCTGCGCCCCAAATCGCGTTCAATGGACAGTAATTCTTGCATTACCGACTCAGGGGCCATATCGGTTTTCAGATAAGCCACAGCGTTTAGAAAATCCTCCCCCTCAAAACCCATGGCTGGACTCTGATAGACCCGCGAGATTTGCTGCACCTGACCTACGCGCTCAAACATTTGATCGAGCGCTTTTTGGAGGTGTCCCATGCGGTCTCCCAGGTTACTGCCTAGACCGATATAAATATTTTGCAGTGGCTCGATAATCGTTTACTTTAATGCTTTATTTTTACCTTAAGCGAAAATAATCAACTGGCAGGGAATCCCTGCGGGTTTAATCAAAAAAACACCATGACGGCAAAAGACAAAACCCTGGCACTGCATATTTATATCATACTTGGGGCCTTATTTATTTGCTCGCTGGTGGTGTCTAACCTGATTTTTCAAAAATTCTTTTACTGGGACTTTTTCGGCCTCTATACTTTTGAGATTTCTGTCGGGATTTTGCCTTACCCCATCACCTTTTTAATCACGGACCTGATCAGTGAGATTTACGGCAAAAAAATGGCCAATCGCGTGGTAACAGCTGGCATCTTTGCCTCGATTTTTTCATTGCTGATCATCAACACTGGACAAGCCGTTCCCGCTACGGACTGGAGCCCCATAGATAATGCCTTATTCGACAAGGTATTCGGCGCCACGGTTTTGGCGGTGCTGGCCTCGATGATTGCTTACCTTTTGGCCCAATACATCGACATTCACCTCTACCACTTTTGGAAAAACCTCACCAAGGGCAAACACCTTTGGCTGCGCAATAATTTTTCGACCTTTTTGTCCCAGTTTGTGGATACCACATCGGTTTTATTTCTGCTCTGTGTCTTTGGTAAAATAGACTGGGCACTATTTGGAGGCCTACTGCTCAGTGGTTATTTATTCAAAGTCTTAGTGGCGGCCTGTGATACGCCATTTATGTATCTAGGCGTAGCTCTATTTCGCAAGCGCTTTAAAATCGATAAGCACCAAGAGATCGATTTGAGTTTCTCCTCAAACGACTAAGCCAAAGACAGTCCTACCACCAAACC
>JALRAI010000099.1 GCA_023258055.1 Flavobacteriaceae bacterium
TTCGCCCATTATGAAATCAGGACATATGGACGTTTTGGCTTTGATCGGTCATAGTTCATCGGCCATCGCCCTTCAAGATCTCCATCCAAACAAGAACCGATTGCGATTGGTTTTAGGTCTTGAGGCCAAAAATCCAGGCATCATTCTGCCGAGTGCAGATTTAAATAATGCGGTTTCTGAGTGTATTTCTGGGACCTTGTCATTTAATGGACAGCGCTGTACGGCTTTGAAAATACTCTACGTCCACAAAAACATAAGGGAGGAGTTCTTAGCGGCCTTTACTCAGGCCGTTGATGCCTTACAGTTGGGCATGCCCTGGGACAATACCCTACTGACCCCGCTGCCTGAGCCGCATAAACCCGACTACATACAATCGCTGATCGATGACGCCTTAGAGAAAGGGGCCAAAATCATCAATAAGCGCGGTGGTGAGCGCAGCAGTAATTTTATTTTTCCCGCAGTGCTTTATCCAGTAACTAAGGAAATGAAAATTTTTCACGAGGAGCAATTCGGACCGGTTATACCTGTGAGAGATTTTGAGGACATACACTTGCCTTTAGATGATATGGCCGAAAGCAATTATGGCCAGCAAGTCAGTGTTTTTGGGACCGACGCCAGTGAGCTCGCGCCGATTATTGATGTCTTGGTCAATTTGGTTTGCCGAGTAAACCTAAATAGTGCCTGCCAGCGCGGTCCTGATGTTTATCCATTTACTGGACGTAAGGATTCTGCCGTGAGTACGTTAAGCGTGCACGATGCCTTGAGAGCCTTCTCTATTCGCACATTTTTAGCGGCCAAAGACAATCCCTTAAACAAGGAGATCATCAATGAAATGCTCCGTGAACGACAGAGCAATTTTGTGACTACGGATTATATTCTCTGACCAAAAAACGCACTGAAAAATATAGATTCAACGACCCAATATTCAGCGGGTTTCAGTCCAAAAGATTTGATAATCTAGAATGACCTATGAAAAAATCAATTTTGTGTTTTGGGGATTCAAACACTTGGGGGTACCACCCCAAAGACGGATCGCGTTATCCATATGAGTTCCGCTGGACAGGTCGATTGCAGACCTCTTTAGGTTCTAATTATCACATTATTGAAGAGGGGCTTAACGGTCGTACCACTTGCATTAATGAGCAAGAACGCCTGATGCGCAGCGCTAAAGATATATTGTCTGTACTTTTAGAGAGTCATCGGCCCTTATCTCATGTAATCCTCATGATTGGCACCAATGATTTGAAAACGCATTTTCAAAGAACCGCGCAAAACATCGCAGATGATTTATCTGACTTGTGCGTCCTTATTGGCGACCATCCAATGCTTGTCGATCAGCGGCCTAAACTGATTTTGGCGGCACCCACGGGCCCGGATGAAACTTGCGATCAGTTGCCCGAGTGGTTTAAAAACACTCATGAAAAATGGCAAGCGCTTTTGACATTGCTGCCTGGAGTGGCACAAAAGCATGGCGCACAGTATTTGGCTACAGAGACAATTATGGAAATGAAATTTCAAGACGGTTTGCACTGGTCTGATGAGCAACATAAGGATTTTGCCACAGCAGTCTTGGATTTAATTTAACCAATAAAGCAATTAAAAAGGCCGCGAATTTATTCGCGGCCTTTTTAATTATGGGTTCGGCTAATACTCCTAATGTATCAGCCTAAGTATGGAATTACCACCATCCACGTACATTATACGTGACGGTTTTGGGTTGATTTTTGGCATAAGCCAAGGCAATTTCTCTCGAATTAGCCAATCGATTTTTTTCGATTTGGGTTATACTCTCTAACTGCTTGTTAATGAGTTGCCATTCTTTATTATTCACATCTTTCACACCTGCTTTAATGGTTCGCGATAAGCTTTTGACCTTAGCATAACAGGCAGATTCAGGTTCGATTTGATTCAATAACTCAGTGGCCTCTTGAGCTGCGGCTAAGTCTTGACCTGAATTCCAGGCGTTGGTGGCCTGATTCAATAGAATATCACATTCACGATTGATTTTTGCCTTATAAACCGACCCAATTTTGTCCTGTGCTTTATTAAAACAGTCTTTGGTCACCTCAGGAACTGAGGCCAAGGTGGCAAGGGCTTGATCATATTCATTTTGAGCGGCCATGCCTTCGGCTTCTTTGAGGATTAAATCACAATTGTCGTTGTAATACTCGATGATACGCCCTTTAGCGGTTTCGATAAGACTGGCGATTTCTTTATTACTGCTTGAGATGTTTCTCAGTGCAGCGATATAAGCTTTTGTTTCATTGCTGCCTACACCTTTGGCATAAACCGCCGTGCTCCCGTATTTTACGCCATTTAGACCATCACCGATAAAAAAGGCCACCTCTAAATTCATGGCTACTTTTGGGGGTGCACCAGCCACGACATCTTTGGACAATACCGAGATGTTAGGAACCATAATGAATTGACTTGAAAAACCTGCTGAGCCTGCAATCCCATTTTTAGTCAATATCTGGGCCATTTTGCTGCGCAAATTGTTTTTGGCTATTTCAGGGAAATCTTCGACTTGATCAGTGACATAAGGCACTATAGCGATACGCCCTAAGTCATCTACTTTTCCCATATCGTTTTGGGCTTTGGCCGTGGAGCTCGCAAAACCCATTAAAACCAATACAGCCAGTGTTGAGATAATAAATTTGATTTTCATAATGCCTAAAATTATTTACTACCCAAAAAGATGGTAGCCTCACCTAATCCGCGAGTGGTTAACTTATTTTCGATATTATAGGGCGCACTGCGCAAAAAGCGACTGAGTTCTGAAGCAAATCGTCGAGTATCCATCGCGCGTTGTCGGCCGTTGCGTTCGTAGTAAAGCGGGATGCGCACTTGCTCAAAAATGATCATATTCTCAGTGGCGTCTTTAGTGTTAAAGCGTCCATTGACTGTATTGTCCGCCATCCAGTCCTCAATGATGATGCCTAATTCCTCTTCATCCGGACCGTAGTACGACTCAAGATCACCATCCCAGTCGGCCCAGCGCTTCACAGAAATGCTGACCTCACGACCATTCTCAAACATATCGTCAAAGTGATCTTGAAGGCGATCGGCAAATGGCCCGAGATAAGACAGAACAGCTTCCTCTAACAAGACAGGCAGCTCGACAGAAAAAGATGGCGCTCCTGTACCTGCTGCTGTTGCCACTTGCTTGTTGGAATAAGCATCAAGCCCTTGAAGGTTAAAGGTAATAGAGCGGTTAGGACCGACTTTATTTACGGTCCAGGTGAGCTGTAAAATAATGTCCGCTTTGGCCTGATCTAAGAGCTGGTCTACCGGGCTCACGGCAACTTCGGCGCCACCCTCCTTGGAAGAGCGCATATTGTCTAAGGCATTCACCTGACTGATGGACTTAATTTCGGCTTCCATATTTTTTAAAGGGAATCCGCGATCGGCCATGAGTCCACTGAGTTTACTCACGACCAGTAACAAGTCTGAGCTTTCCTGAAATGCGCGCTTGTAATCCGGAATGGTCTCGATGGTTCCTTGATTGTCAAAATCTATACTATATCCATTGGTAATACACCAATTGTCACTAGGGACGACCATAAGGGTCGGTTTTTTGGCCTGTCCAAAAGCGAGTGCCGAGCACATCATCAATACAGGCAGTAATCGTATGTGTTGAAAAAACTTCATAAGTCTTCTATTTTATTGGATTATGTTATCGCGACGCATCTGATCTTTTAGACCCATCATGTCGACTTCGATGACGATTTCAAAGGCCAGATTGTCCTTGTTTTTTTTGTTGATTTTAAGTTTTTGGCGAATCCAGTTTTCTTCTGGTAGCCCTGCAAATTGTTCAAAAGCCCCTCCTTCGGCAAAAAAGCGATAAAAATATTGCTCTTCATTTCTGCGGGTATTCGGGTTAGAGATTATTGGGCGCACATCACAAAAGCTAGTGCCTCCACGAATCCCTTTAAACAAAATATCGTCTACAGCACGTCGGCGCGCATTAAGCACGGCCTCTTTTTCGGTATTTCCTGTGCCCCAGGCCTTGACGGTTTGAATACCATTTCCGTCAGAGGAGACACATTCGGTTTCATAGTCATAAAATCCTGATACAGTCTGTATTTTGGACTTACACGAGGTGGCGCTGATAAAAATCAGGCTCAGGGCTAATGTTTTGAATAATGAGTTCATGATTAGGGATTTATTAGAAACCTGAGGAGAGACCTTTGATAACTCCTGCTGCTTCTAGGGTTTTACGTAGGGAGGCGACATCTACTGAGACGATGACCCCTATTTTATATTCTTTTTTACCCACTTTGAGTCGATCCTCTGGTGCTACAGCACCATTTGTGGTTAGGGTCACAAACTTTTGATATTCCCCGGTGTCCGAAAAGAAGTCGTCAAAGTATTCTCTATTTTTTTCTTGGGCATTGGGGTGTCGGGCTAAGGGGGGTTGGCTCACGCAGCCCACTTCATTTTGGGGAATTCCTCTAAAAATAATCCCGTGAACGGCATTTTTGCTGGCTTGTTCTATGGCGACCGTTTTATTTTTTGAGAAGGAAAATATCTTAATGATATAGCTTCCGTCAGAGGAAACATTGACGCACTCTATTTCGTAACGCCAATTTTTCATGTCTTTATCCGCTAGTTTTTTGGCGCGTCTTTGACCAAAAGCAGGAGATACTGCAAGTACGGCCAGAGCTACAATAAATAAGTGTAAAAGATTTCTTTTCATGATATTGGTTATTTAATTTGTCTAATGAGCATACCAGGAGCGAGTTTCTTGGCACTCCCCTTAAAGGTAGTATAATTTATTTCATTATTGGGATCTACTTCATCGGCCAGATAAGCGTTATCCCAAACTTTGTCGACTTTAATGGTCCCTACCTTGTCGTAGTAAGTGGTGCCATCTTCATCTAAGACTTGCTCGAGAACCTCAAATTTATCGCCACGTTCGATATCCTCCTTGGTGCCGATTTGAGCGGCAATAGGTTCTGTGTTGAGCAATGGAGTTTTTACACGGAACTCTTCAAAGGTCCGTTGTAATTTACCGATGTTCTTGTCTACTGCGCGGGTTGTGGCGATTTCGATAAGCTGATTATCTGATTTAGAGGTAAAAATTGTCGACTGCAGATTATTGCGTGATTTTTCAGAACCTACATATTCCAATTTGAATAAATCGCTGCGGTCAAATAACTCTTTTCTTCTGGAATCTGAGTCAGAGGCGTCGTTCCACAAATA
>JALRAI010000009.1:0-20433 GCA_023258055.1 Flavobacteriaceae bacterium
ATTGGCCTTGGTTACCACCACTTCCATACCTGCCATCACGGCACTCGCGGGGTTCGTCCCATGTGCTGAGGAGGGAATCAAACAAATATTGCGGTGATCATCCCCTCGTGATTGATGATAGGCTCGAATAACCATAAGTCCCGCGTACTCACCTTGAGCTCCAGAATTCGGTTGCAAAGAGGTTGCTGCAAAACCAGTGATTTCCGTGAGTTGTTCTTCCAGTTTTGACAACATTTGTTGATAGCCCTGAGCTTGATTTACAGGGACAAATGGATGAAGACCAGCCCAATTTGGGTCGCTAAGCGGGAGCATTTCTGTGGCTGCGTTGAGTTTCATAGTGCAGGAACCCAGAGAGATCATCGAATGATTTAAGGCCAGATCCTTACGCTCAAGTCTTTTGATATAACGCATGAGGTCCGTCTCACTGTGATAGCGATTAAACACATCTTGATCAAGATAGTCTAAAGCGCGTCTTTGATCGCTGGCAATACCAAATTCATCCAAAGCTACCTCAGGGACTTCTGATTTTTGCTTTGCCGCAAATAAACTGAGCAGCTGAGCAACGTCTTCAGCATTAGTGGTTTCGTTTATGGAAATACTCACTAGGGTCTCACTCGGATAATACAAGTTAATTTCTTTTGATAAGGCCAAAGGTTCAATCTGATCACGATCGGCTTGGATGGTAATAGTATCAAAAAAACTGTTGTGCAAAAGCGTATAACCCTTGCGTTTAAGCCCGTCTGCCAAAATCAGGGCATGCTCGTGTACTTTGTTGGCGATATAGCGCAATCCCTCTGGACCGTGGTATACTGCATACATACCTGCCATTACAGCGAGCAATACTTGAGCGGTACAAATATTTGAAGTGGCTTTATCTCTCTTGATGTGTTGCTCTCTAGTTTGTAGGGCCATGCGTAATGCGGGCTGCTCATCCACATCTTTAGTCACCCCGATGATGCGCCCAGGAATATTGCGTTTGAATGCTTCACGTGTAGCGAAATAACCGGCGTGTGGTCCTCCATAACCCAAAGGGATGCCAAATCTTTGCGAAGTACCGACCACTACATCAGCGCCACAAGCTCCAGGAGACTTAAGCAGTACCAATGCCAGAAGATCAGCAGCCACGGCCACCTTAATTCCGGTAGCATGTGCTTTTTGGATAAAAGGTTCTAGATCTAAAATTTGTCCTTCCTTTCCGGGGTATTGCAGTAAGGCCCCGTAAAATTTGTCATTAAAATCAAAGGACTCGGCCTTGCCGACTACCAGTTTAATCCCGAGCGGAGTCGCCCGAGTTTCTAGCAAAGAAAGCGTTTGCGGCAAAACTTGGTCACTGACAAAAAATTGAACGACTTCGTTTTTCTTTTGGTCACGTTCTCTAACAGCAAACAATAGGGCCATGGCCTCTGCAGCCGCAGTAGACTCATCGAGTAAAGAGGCATTTGCCAGCTCCATACCCGTGAGCTCTGTGATTAAGGTTTGATAATTTAATAGGGCCTCGAGTCTTCCTTGAGCAATTTCCGCTTGATATGGGGTGTAAGCCGTATACCATCCCGGATTTTCAAGGATATTGCGCTTGATCACCGAAGGGGTGTGGGTGTTGTGATAACCCAGGCCAATAAATGTTTTGTAGTTTTTGTTTTTGGCCCCTAGTGATTGAATGTGATTCAAGAACTCATGTTCACTCATAGCCGGCGCTAAATTGAGCGGAGTTTTTAGACGAATATCATTGGGGATGGTCTGATTAATGAGTTCTTCAATAGACTCAGCGCCAATGGTTTCTAGCATTTCTTTGATCTCTCCTTCTCGCGGACCAATATGGCGTAAAGCAAACGAATCTGTATTCATAAGATGCCTAAATTTTTGGCCAAAATTACAATAAATTGTCCGTAAAAAGGGATAATTAAAACCCACTTTTGGGACTATTTTTCAACGGATTATTGCACTTACTAACATTTGGCTATATTTGATCATGAGCCTAGTGAAACACTGCTTGAAACAATATGTTGAACGGAATATTCACGTCTCAGTTTCTGTGCTTAGTTTGGCGTTTTTGACCTACCACTATTCAGGCACATCAATCGATTGGTTCTTTTTGGCTTTTTCCGGTTTTGGGACGCTGGTGGCGTATACCTACATTAAAAATGTCCCGCCAAAAGGCTCAATAAATTTGAGTGTTAAGCAAGTTATATTGCGGAGTCCATTGTGGATAAACATTCTGGCCCTGCTGCTTTTAGGGCTCATTTTATTCCTTAACCAAAGACAACAAATAGTCTTGGGGTTCTTAATGCTGCTCTGTCTGGTTTATATTTTACCTACAGCCGCTATGGACAAGGATGAAACGCCAAAAAATATATGCCACTTAATACCCTGGCCATTGAGAGATTTCGGGGCGGTCAAAATTGTGATTGTGGCCTTAGTCTGGAGTGGCATCTCAGTGGTAATGCCATTAATTTCTGAGGGTTGGCCCATGAGAGAATTAAGCTTGCTGTTTATCGCACAGTCCCTGTGGATCATTGTCTTGACTATTCCATTTGAAATCAGAGACTCTGGTAAAGATCAGCTCCGACATCCCACATGGCCCCAAAAATTGGGTTTAAGTGGGGTGAAAGTTTTAGGCATTTGTTTACTACTGATCAGTGTGGCGATGCATTTTTTACTGAATCGCGATTTAGTAATGACCCAAGGGACAATACCAGGATTTATGGATACACCTTATTTTATTACCGTGATCTTGACTTTAATTGGTCTGATCAAAGCCAAACCCAAACAGTCGTTTTGGTACAGCGCTTTTTGGATCGAAGGGATCCCTATCGCTTGGTTAATTTTGTATGTCGGCTTTAATTTTTATCTGAAGTAATTAAGCCAGCACGCCGCAACAAAGCTTCATTTTTTGGGGCCCGACCTCTGAATTTTTGATAAAGGACCATGGGGTCTTGCGTTCCCCCTTTACTGAGAATATTTTGGGCAAAACTCTGAGCGGTTTCACCATCAAAAATACCGCGCTCTTCAAAAAGTGAAAAGGCATCTGCATCGAGAACCTCCGCCCATTTATAACTGTAATACCCTGCGGCATAACCCCCTTGAAAAATGTGGGAAAAGGCCGTACTCATAACATAAGGGTGATTGTGCTTCAACAGTTGCATGGGGGCTAAGATTTCGCCCTCAAAGGCGGTAATTTCCTGGTCGTTAAATTGACCGTCGTGATAGGCCATGTCCAGAGTGGCAAAACCGATTTGACGCAAAGTTTGAAGTCCTTCTTGAAAGGACTTCAGGGCGTTGATTTGGTCGAGATAGGCTAGAGGTAGTGGTTCTTGAGTCTTGTAATGTTTGGCAAACAGGTTAAGGCTTTCCTTTTGAAAGCACCAATTTTCCATAATTTGACTCGGCAATTCTACAAAATCCCAAGACACACTTGTCCCAGAAAGACTCGGGTAATGCGTGTCGGCTAGCATGCCGTGTAGCGCATGTCCAAATTCGTGGAATAGGGTAGTCACTTCCTGAAAGGTCAGTAAGGCCACCCCTTGAGTATCTGGATGGGTGAAATTACAGACAATCGAAATGTGCGGACGATGATTTGCCTCGCCGGATTTGTATTGGGTTTTATAGCTAGTCATCCATGCGCCATCTCGTTTAGAAGGCCTAGGGTGAAAATCGGTATAGAGTATAGCTTTGAAGGCGCCGCTTTGGTCCGTGACGCGAAAGGCCGTTACTTCCTTGTGGTAAACTGGTACAGTGGGATCTGTCTCAAAATGCAATCCGTAAAGCTTTTGGGCAATACTAAATACCCCCGAGAGTACTTGATTTAAAGGAAAATACGCTTTAACTTTTTCCTCCTCCCAATTAAAGCTTTTCTTTTTTAGGGCCTCACTAAAGTAGGCTTGATCCCAGGGTTGTAATTCACTAATTTGCTCAAATTCATAAGCAAAAAATTGAAGATCTTGAAGCTCTTTTATTGCTGCGGGCTTTGCTTTTTCTGCGAGATCCGAAAGAAAATCTTTTACCGCTGCCGGGGATTTAGCCATGCGTTCTTCTAAAACAAATTCAGCGTGATTGGGGTAGCCTAAAATTTTAGCACGTCTTTGACGAAGGGCCACGATTTCTCTAATGATCGCCTTGTTGTCCTGAGTATTCCCTTGAGCCCCACGTGCGCCATAGGCCAACCATAATTTTTGACGTAAATCTCGGTTTTTAGCAAATTTCATCACCGGCATATAGCTCGGAAATTCAAGTCCGATTAAGTAGCCCTTTAAGTCTTTTTCGCGGGCTTTCTCCTGGGCTCTTTCTAAAAATGATTGCGGTAGGCCTGCTAAATCAGCCTCCTTTTCTATATGAAGGCTAAAGGAATTAGTTTCACTAAGCACGTTATTGCCAAAAGTCAAGGTCGCTTTCGAAAGTGCCTGGTCGATGCCTCTTATTTCGTCCTGCTGATCAGGGCTTAAAAGCGCCCCGTTGCGGCAAAATGATTTGTAGGTTTGTTCTAAAAGACGCTCTTGTTCTGTGTTAAGTTCCAATGATTCTCTTTGGTCATAGATCGATTTGATCCGCTCAAAAAGTGCCGCATTCATCAATATATCATTTTTGAAACTGCTGAGCCTTGGAGAGATTTGTTGTGCTTCACTCTGAAGGGTTTCATCTGTGTGCGCACTGAGTAGATTAAAGAAACATTGACTTACCCGCTCTAACTGAAGACCAGAAAATTCTAGGGCAAGTAGTGTGTTTTCAAAATTGGCAGGCTGTTGATTTTGAGTAATTTGGTCAATATTGCTCTTCGCTTGAGTGATCAGCGCTTCAACAGCCGGTAAAAAATGATGTGCTTTGATGCGGTCAAAGGGGACCAAATCAAAGGAAGCCAATAAGGGATTTGTCATTATTTTTTTAAGGATTTAGCGCCTTCTTCAACCTTGATCTTAAGGCCTTGTTTGTAGGCCAATAATTTATCCAGGACACATTTGTCATGACTGCCAATAATTTGTGCCGCTAAAATTCCAGCATTTTGCGCTCCGTCCAGAGCGACTGTCGCCACAGGGACCCCATTAGGCATTTGAAGGATGGAAAGTATACTGTCCCACCCGTCTACTGAATTACTGGATTTAACAGGCACCCCGATCACTGGAAGTGGCGAGAGGGAGGCCACCATGCCTGGTAGATGAGCTGCGCCTCCAGCGCCCGCAATAATTACAGACACACCGCGAGTATGCGCATTTTGGGCAAAATCAAAAAGTTTTTCTGGGGTACGGTGGGCCGAAACGATATCTACCTCGGTTTCTATGTCGAACCCTTTTAAAATGTCTACTGCAGCTTGCATGACCTTTAGGTCACTGGTGCTGCCCATTACAATAGCTACTTTACTCATGATTTGCTGATAACGTTTATGCTGTTTTTTACTTGCTCGGCGATGGACCGCGCTTGGGTCATGTCTTGGTGTATGATGGTGACATGCCCCATTTTTCGAAATGGTCGTGTTTCTTTTTTTCCATAAATATGAGGGGTCACCCCTGGAATTGCCAATATCTTTTGGATATTCTTGTAAAACACTGGCCCATTATGGTCCTGAGCGCCTACTAAATTCACCATAATTCCTGCGGCCTTACTACGGGTATCCCCCAAGGGTAAGTCCAAAATGGCACGAAGATGCTGTTCGAATTGATTGGTGTACGAGGCTTCAATGCTGTAATGTCCACTATTATGAGGTCTTGGAGCCACCTCGTTTACGAGGATTTCCCCAGAGGCTGTGGCAAACAATTCTACAGCGAGCAAGCCCTCGTGTTTGATTGCTCGGGATACTCTAAGGGCAACTTCTTGTGCTTTTTTGGCTAGGGCATCATCGATGCGCGCAGGACAAATCACATATTCAACCTGATTGGCCTGAGGATGAAATTCCATTTCTACCACGGGATATGTCATTTCCTGGCCGCTGGGACTGCGCGCGACGATAACCGCAAGCTCATGGGTGAATGGGACTAACTGCTCTAACACACAAGGCGCTTGAGGCAACTTTTGCAAATCCTCGACTGTTCTGAGGATTTGTACCCCTTTACCGTCATAACCTCCACGACAAATCTTCCAAACTTGGGGTAAGGAAAATTTGCCAGATTCATAATCAGCGATTAGTGAACTTGCATTGTCGTACAATTCAAAAGGCGCGGTTGGGATATTGCCCTTGGCGTAAAAAGACTTCTGGACGCCTTTATCCTGAATGAAATTTAAGGTTTCGGCCCTAGGGTAGGTCTTTACACCTTTTTTTTCTAGGTCCGCTAAAGCCTCTAGATTAACCCCTTCAATCTCTATGGTTAATAAATCTAGGTCTTTGCCAAATTCATAAACAGTGTCGTAATCCATCAATGACCCTTGAGTAAAAAAGCTGCATCCGGTCTTGCAGGGGGCCTCTGGACTTGGATCAAGAACGTGGGTGGTGATATCCCATTTTTGCGTTTCGGCCAAAAGCATTTTGCCGAGCTGACCGCCCCCCAGGATTCCTAACGAAAATTCAGACGAAAAAAATCGATCCATGGCGCAAAGTTACAATCTTTGGACTAAACCGAGGCCTTTAAAATGTCCTTGTGCAAAAACTTGTCAAATGACCACCCTTTTCGGTATCTTTGCCCGATAAAATCAAGGGCTAAGGCCTTGAATCAATTATCACAATCATGAAAAATATCGTGTTGTTTGGCCCACCGGGAGCAGGGAAGGGAACGCAAGCACAAATTTTAAAAAAGCAGTTTGATCTAGTGCATATCAGTACAGGTGATGTTTTCCGTAAAAATATCAAGGACCAAACCCCGCTTGGTGCGTTAGCTAAGTCTTATATGGATCAAGGACATTTGGTCCCCGATCAGGTGACCATTGATATGTTGGCCGCTGAGGTTGAGGCGCGTCCTGAGGCTAAAGGGTTTATTTTTGATGGATTTCCGCGCACCGAAGCCCAAGCCCAGGCCTTAGAAGAACTGATGGCTGAAAAGCAAACGCAAATCAATGCTATGGTGGCCTTAGAGGTGGCCGATGAATTATTGGTTCAGCGTCTTTTGGCGCGTGGTAAAGAAAGCGGCCGCGTGGATGATGCAAACGAGAATGTGATCCGTGAGCGTATCGCAGAATATTACCGTAAAACAGATATCCTCAAGCGATTCTATAAAGGACAGGATAAATACCACGGTGTCGATGGCGTGGGAGCTATCGAAGAAATTACTGAGCGTTTGACCCAAGTATTTAATCTTCTATAATTAGCCCAAATGACCGAAGGGAATTTTGTCGATTATATAAAGGTGCATATTGCCTCGGGTAAAGGGGGTCAAGGCAGCACGCATTTGCGTCGTGAGAAGTTTGTGCCCAAAGGTGGGCCTGATGGAGGAGATGGTGGTCGCGGAGGGCATATCATTTTTCAAGGCAATAAAAACCTTTGGACCCTTTATCACCTTAAATTTAAACGTCATTTTAGTGCCGGACATGGCGGTGCTGGAGGAAAGCAAACCAGTACCGGGGCGGATGGACAAGACATAGTCGTGGAGGTGCCCTTGGGTACCGTGATCAAGGACACCGAAAGCGGTTCAGTGCTCAAGGAAATCACCGAGGATCAGCAGCAGTTTATTGCTGCAAGGGGCGGCAAAGGAGGTCTAGGTAACGCTCATTTTAAATCGGCAACCAATCAGACGCCACGCTATGCACAAACCGGACTTCCGGGTGAGGAAAAAAACCTAACCCTAGAAATGAAGATACTGGCCGATGTGGGCTTGGTCGGTTTTCCTAATGCCGGAAAATCCACCCTCTTGTCGGTACTCTCCGCAGCGAAACCAAAAATAGCGGATTATCCATTTACCACCCTAAAGCCTAATTTGGGCATCGTGGGTTATCGAGATTTTCAGTCTTTTGTCATGGCTGATATTCCCGGTATTATTGAAGGAGCTGCTGAAGGAAAAGGGCTAGGACACTACTTTTTACGTCATATAGAACGCAATTCCATATTGTTATTTTTGATCCCAGCGGACGCTGATGACTTGCGCAAGGAATACGATATTTTAGTGGATGAATTGCGTCGATATAATCCTGAATTATTAGACAAACAAAGCATTGTGGCCATATCTAAGGCGGATCTACTCGATCAGGAGCTCAAAGCCGAAATGACCCAGGAGCTCAATAAGGATTTTGGGGAGATTCCCTATATGTTTATTTCGTCCGTAGCCCAGCAAGGTCTGGATGCGCTCAAAGACACCCTGTGGCAGGCCTTGAACGCATCAGTAGACTAAAAATTCATTATCTTGTAGCAAAAAAGTTATGAAGCCTTTATTTCTTGGGCTGCTGTTGTCGTGGATTAATTTCACCTTGATAGCACAATGCCCTTCTGCACCCCTTGTGCTTGGGAGCCAAGCCGACATCGACAATTTTTCGATAAATTATCCGAATTGCACCCAGCTATTGACGCCACTCTACATTGATGAGGTCAATGGTGTCATATCGAATCTACAGGGCTTGAGTGCGCTGCAAACGGCACAACTCATTAAAGTGCAAAATACGCATATTGAGCATCTTTATGGTTTTGAAAATTTAACCCAGGTACAAGAGCTTTGGCTTAACAGTAATTATCAATTACTTGATTTTGCGGGATTAGAGTCCACCCCGAATATCGGATTGCTCAATGTTATTGACAACACTGCAATTAGCGCAGCAACAGGTTTAGAATCATTAACAAATATTGCCCAATTAAACTTTTTTGACAACACAAGTTTAACCGATCTTACGGCTTTATCCCAGATTACTCAGCTCGATGGATTGAGGATAGCAGGAAATAATCTTACAACACTCCAGGGGCTTCATAACTTGACCAATGTTGAGGATGAAATTTTTGTCTCGAATGAACAGGTGGTCAATCTCGATGTTTTTTCAGGCTTGATTGATTTTAATGCCTCACTTTTTTTATGGAATAATCCACAGCTTAATGATGTGTCCGTGTTTCAAGAGGTCAATGAGCTCAATGATTTAGTGATCGTGGGTTGTGATCAAATACAAGGCTTTGAGGGCTTTGAAAACCTGCAGCAGGTTCAAGGACTCTTTCGTCTGGGATTTAATCCTCAAATGACCGATTTAACGGCCTTCAGTGCCCTAAATTCTGTGGGCTCACTCGATATCTATGAGAATGACAACCTTTTGAGCCTCAGTGGACTTGAGAGTTTAACCCAAATCACTCAGGCGGTTTATTTAATGGATAATCCAAATTTAGAAGATATTCAGGCTATTGAAAATGTAGCCGCTCAGGGGCTACAACAGGTCGTTATTTCCAGAAACACCAGTTTAACTACATGTGACAATAATTTTGTGTGTCAGGTGATTTTCGATCCAGAAATTAATGAAGAAATTCAAGCCAACGCCAATGGCTGTAATTCTGTGCCTCAAGTGGCCGCTCGTTGTATTTTAGGGTCTATTGAGCAAGGAGCTAATGTATCGGTTGAGCTTTGGCCTAATCCTGTAGATTCTGTCTTGAATATAAGGTCAACGGATAACGAAATAGAGGCGTTGCGTGTATATAATGCACAGGGGCGCTTAATCGATTTCATCCCGAGTTTTGCCCCCACATTCAGTGACCTTGATTTGGATGTTTCTGCTTATGCCTCAGGCTTGTATTTTATCACTTTAGAGACTAATTTGGGGATGAGTCAACTCAAGTTCATTAAACGTTAAAAATGGCCAAAGGTGTTTTAGGGCTTTTGATGGTGTTGCTGTGGGTTAATATTGCCGTAGCTCAGCAAACGACTGAGGATCAGTCCTTGTCCTACGAGTTTATCCAGACTTTGGCAGCACAAGGAAAATTCCGTGAGGCCCGGGCTCAAGTCCTGAAAATGCCCAAAGAATTTCAATTTGGGAGCAAAGGGACTGAACTCACCGGAGATATCTTCGGCGGGCTTAAAAAATGGGATTCCGCTTTGTTTTATTACGGCCTATTTAAAGAAAAAGACCCAAAAAATGCCGCCGCACATTTCAAATTCGGCGGAGCTTTGGGGATGAAGGCGCTGAGCAAAAGCAAACTGAGTGCCCTAATGTATTTAGATGATATAGAAGCTCATTTTAAAAAGGCTGTGGCCGTTGATCCTAATTATGTTGCCGCGCATTGGGCCCTTATTGAATATTACTTAAAAGTCCCCAGTTTTATGGGGGGTGGTGTGGAAAGAGCGAGTGTTCAAGCCGATGAACTTTTTGAGGCCTCGCCAATCGATGGTTTGATGGCTCGGGCGCGACTGGCCGAGGAAGATGAAGATTTAAATCGCGCCGAGCAGCATTACAAAAAGGCGGTAAGTGAAGGACAATCCCTTTGGACCTACAGAGGATTGATCAGTTTTTACGAAAGACAAAAACGCTGGGATTCGGCATTTGAGCAGCTCAAAAAAGCCATGGCAGAATTCAATGACCTTGCCCTAAATTATCAATGGGCAAAAATGTCTGTGCTCAGCAAAAAGAATATTGATCAGGGGCTCAATTTTATCCAGCCCTGTGTTGATGCTGAAACTGGGGTCGAAGGCATTCCCGAACAATGGATTCGTCTGAGGTATGCTCAATTATTGCGTCTAAATGGCCGATATACAGAAGCCAAAAAGCAGGTCAGTCTGGTGCTGGCTATCGCCCCAGAATTTGAGCCGGCCTTGGATGAGCAAAGGGCTTTGAAAAAAATTACACATTGACTCCTTTGGTCGATCATAGGGGACCCCATATCCTCGGGCCTTTTGTATCTTTAGGCTTTATTTTTTAATTCCTACAACATATGAGGGTTCATTTTATAGCCATAGGGGGGAGTGCCATGCATAATTTGGCCTTGGCTTTAGCCAGCAAAGGCGAAAAGGTTACGGGAAGTGATGATGCTATTTTTGAGCCCTCGAAGAGTCGCCTAGGGGCCAAAGGCTTACTTCCAGAAGATTTAGGCTGGGATGCAGGGCGCATTACTTCGGATATTGATGTGGTGATCTTAGGGATGCATGCCAAGGCAGATAACCCCGAACTTTTAAGGGCTCAAGAGTTGGGGTTGACTATATATTCTTACCCGGAATACTTGTATGCGCACAGTCAAAATAAAACCAGGGTGGTCATCGGTGGTTCCCATGGTAAAACGACCATTACCTCCATGATCTTACATGTGTTGGGCTACCACAATCGTGCTTTGGACTTTATGGTCGGGGCACAACTCGAGGGATTTGACAATATGGTGCATCTGACTCAGGAAAATGAATTTATGCTTATGGAGGGTGATGAATATCTGTCCTCGCCCATTGACCGCAGGCCTAAGTTCCATCTCTACGCCCCCAATATTGCCCTTATTAGCGGTATCGCGTGGGATCATATTAATGTCTTTCCAACATTTGAGGACTACTGCAAGCAATTTTCCATTTTTATTGAAAAAATTGTTCCTGGGGGTACTTTGATTTACAATGAAGACGATCCTGTCGTTAAAGATATGGTCGAAAACTCGACGCATCCTATTAAAAAGATTCCTTACCGGGTTCCAGACTATTCTATTGATCAAGGGGTCACCTACCTCGAGACCTCAGAAGGTCCTATGCCCGTAGAGGTTTTTGGGGCACATAACCTGAGTAATCTTGAAGGTGCACGTTGGATTTGTCAGTTGATGGGTATCGACTCAGATGATTTTTACCAGGCCATTGCCTCATTTAAAGGCGCGAGTAAACGACTAGAACCCTTAATCAATAAAGGAGATTATATCGTATATAAAGACTTTGCCCATGCGCCGAGTAAAGTGAGTGCTACTGTTGCTGCGGTCCGTGAGCAATATCCGAGCCACAAACTAGTGGCTTGTCTAGAATTACACACCTATAGTAGCCTGAATAAGGATTTTATAGGGCAGTATCATGGCACTTTGGATTTGGCCGATGAGGCGGTAGTTTTTTATCAGCCTGAAACCTTGGTGCTTAAAAACAGACCGCCTATTGCAGCTGAGACCATCCAATCGGCCTTTGGACGTAAAAATCTCAAATTAATCACCGCCTCTGAGGACCTAGAGGGTTATGTAAATTCATTGAGCAAGCGGCCCTTAGTCCTATTGTTGATGAGCAGCGGTAATTACGGAGGCCTTGATTTAACGCGAATTTTCAGCTAATTTTTAAATTATAAGGGCTCAATTCATAAAACATCAGGGCCGATGGGTTAAAAACATTTTGATTTGTAAAATGCTCTCCAGCAATAATCAAATTTAAAATGATCCGACCACAAGATTCTATTTGGCAAGAGGGGTTTGAATCCCTGTCTACTTCAGAAATCATAGCCCTTTTAATTAAAGGAAGCTCACCGCATTGGCAGGCTGAGTTGCTCGGGGCGCAACTCATGGCTAAGGTGGGTCAGAACTTGGCGACTTTGGAGCGCACTACACTTGCTGAATTAACGGCAATTAAAGGCATCGGTCGTGCCAAAGCCCTTTCGATATTGGCGGCTTTCGAATTGGGGCGCCGCCGCAGACACGATTCCAGACGCATCGCCCAAAAAATGGAATCCAGCCGCTGTGTTTATGAATTCATGCGTGAGAGCCTGAGTCATTTAGACCATGAAGAATTTTGGGTGCTTTTTCTTAACGCGGCTCATGGCCTAGAGGGAATTTCACAACTCAGTAAAGGTGGGGTAACTTCCACGGTGGTTGATTTGCGACTTCTGCTGAAAAAGGCATTGGATTACCGGGCGGTAGCCATGATATTGGTCCACAATCATCCCAGCGGAGCCGTAATTCCGAGTGAGTCGGATAAGAAACTGACCAAGCGCATAATTCAAGCGGCTGGGCAGATGGATTTACGGGTTTTAGATCATCTCATTGTGGCTGAAAAAGACTATTTTAGCTTTGCTGATGCCCAATTAATCTAATGCATGTTATTGATTTATGTGGTCAAAATTGGTCCGCGTTTGGATTATGTTTTCAAGCATATCTGTGGACGAATTTTAGGCCTTGAGTTTGAATTTACCACTAACCTAGAGCATTTTATCGCTTATCACGGGCCCAAAATGTCTTATGGCAGGGCTGCTTTGGGTAACGAATTTTTTGTGCAAAGTCACGATCTGCTGTTCAGTCAAGGACTCGAGGATTGGGAAATACATGTGCGCCCCTGGAGGGAAAGTGTTGGTTTTTTTGCCACGGGTGAATCCGGGGCACTGCCCTTTGATATTTTTGCCGCTTCATTTTACTTACTCAGTCGCTATGAGGAGTATCTGCCTCATGTGAAAGATGAGCTCGGGCGTTTTCCGTATACAGAAAGTTTAGCTTGGCAACACGGATTTTTAAGTCAGCCAGTTGTCGATCAATGGGCTTATTATTTTTGGGATGAGCTCCGTGGAGTATTTCCTGAAGCTCAGCGGATAAAAAGAAGCGCCAAAAACATTGTTGCCATTGAGTCCAAGCGCCCTTTTGAGTTTTTGAATCGCGGATTTTTAAGAACGGCTGTGGGGTTTTTTAGCGATCTCTACAAATTGCGCTTTGGTCGACTAGTCTGGCGCGCACAAGTACTCCTGGGCTTGCGCAAAGACCCCTACGATACCTTTAAATGGATCATCAAACTTTCTAAATCGAGTAAAACTCAGGTTATTTTATTTTTCTTGCTCGGTGAAGGCTATACTTTTCGCGAAACGCTCAAGACCAGTCGCCAAGGTTTTGTCAATGTGATTAAACTCGTGGCCGATTATCTTGAGGTGGGTTTAATTCTATCTTATCATTGGCTTTCGGATCTTCCTCGTTTGCTCAATGAAAAACAACAATTAGAATCCTATACCCATAGGGTCTTAGATTCTAGTTTTAATGATCGACAGAAGATCCAGCTACCTGAAGTTTACAGGAATTTAGTGGAGGCTGAAATTTCCAGAGATTACAGTATGTATTACTTTAATAAGTTTGGTTTTCGATCAGGCACCTGCACCCCATTTTTGTTTTATGATCTGGAATATGAGGTTAAAACGCCGCTAGAACTCATGCCAGTGGTGGGTAAAACCCTGGCATTACAGGGTAAGTCGCCAGGAGAAATTGAAAAGACGTTTGGTACTTTCTTCGACGCGGTTCAATCCCTGCAAGGGCATTTCATTATGGTTTTTTCAAATCGGGATTTTGAACCCACTAAGGACAATAAAATCTGGCGATATTTGTTTTCAGAGAAACTGATCAAGCGTGCGCGGTAGGATAAAACATATTTTTTTTGATTTGGATCATACGCTATGGGATTTTGATCGCAATTCCAAACTCGCTTTTCAGGCTTTGTTTCACAAGTACCGTATCGATCTTGATTTAACCGATTTTTTGACGATCTATGAACCTATTAATTACGCTTATTGGGCAAAGTTTAGGGTTGAAGCCGTTTCAAAAATAGAATTAAGACGCGGTCGATTAAGCGATAGCTTTGCTCAATTTCAGCTTTCATTCTCAGATTCAGAACTCGATGCTATGGCAGAAACTTACATTGAAGAACTGCCCAAAAACAATTTTTTATTTGACGGCGTAATCCAAACGCTCGAAGAATTGCAACCAAAATATCGACTGCATATCATTACCAATGGATTTCATGGGGTACAACACAATAAACTGCACAAAAGTGGTTTGATCGATTATTTTAATTCTGTCACCACCTCGGAGGAGGTAGGGTTAAAGAAGCCTAATCCTGTTATATTTCAAAAGGCCCTTCAAAAGGCCCAGGCAGAACCACAAGAAAGTCTTATGGTCGGGGATACTTTCGAGGCAGACATTTTAGGGGCAGAGGCCATCGGAATGCACACCTTGTTTTATAACTATTGGTCTGTTGAGGTGCCTGCCGAGTATAGTATCATTAGCAATATTCGAGAAATCAAACTACATTTGTAGTCCCAAATCCCTGAAAAACCTACTGTTAGATGAAGCATCTTATCCTAAAATTTATTAGCGTTTCCTTGCTTATTGCGACCATGGGGTCCTGTGTTAAGGACACCGATTTTGATCAATTTGATCAAACTTTACTCGAGCCTGTTGTAGACCTGAACTTGGTCTTTTGGGAGGTAGAGGCTCCCTTGTTTAACAATACAAGTGGAAATTTACCCTTAGGGACCGTTCGCGACACTACAGAAATCCGATTTTTAGATGATCCCGATACGCAAGAAAGCGTGGTTCGTGCTGATTTTCTGTTTGAATTTGAGAATTCTACTGACGCCCAATACGAGGTAGCCATTGACTTTGTGAGTCTTTCAGGAAATGTGACCTATTCTTTACAAACGACCATTAGTGCCGGGACTCTTAGTGCCCCCGAACAACAAGTGGTTCTTCAAGAAATTGTTGCGCCTGAAGTATCTCAAGTGACACAGGCTGGTCTGGTGGCCATTAGTGCAACAGCCCAGGGGTTGCCACCGAGTCAGGGCAGTCTAAAAATGAAATCCAAAGCCCGATTTTATCTTGAAATTTCTGGGCAATGAGGTATTTTTTCAAAATTCTTATCGTGCAGCTGATGCTTGTTTCCCCTCTAAGTGCGCAAAACAAGCAATTAATTTATGGATTAGACGAAGTGCCTCAGAATCTGATGCTCAATCCGGGCGGGGTTCCGCAGGGGCGTGCCTTTATCGGAATTCCGGCGCTTTCAGGGATTCACCTCAATGTGGGTTCCTCGGGTTTTTCCCTGTACGACTTGGCAGCGTCAGATGGAAGATTACCTTCAGAGCGTATTTCGGCATTAATCAGTGACTTAAATGATAAAGACTTCATAACCCTTACCCAGCAGCTTGAATTAATCAGTGTAGGTTGGCGCAAGGATGAGAAGACCTTTTATACGGCCGGACTTTATCAGGAGTTCGATTTTATAACTTATTTTCCAAAGGATTGGGCCACACTAGCATGGTATGGAAATGCCGATTACCTAGATTATCCTTTCAAATTTGACCATATCAGTGCTAGGGCCGATTTACTCAGTGTATTTCATGTAGGTATTAATAAAAAAATTGATCGCAAATGGAACGTCGGGGGGCGACTTAAAATCTATAACGGTATACTTTCGGGCAGTAGCCTGAATAATTCTGGGAGTTTTACTACACGTCTTGCTGATGGCGATAGTCAAAATATCTACGCTCAGGATCTGAATAATGCTTATGTCAGTGCTCAAACCTCAGGACTGTCCCGATTTGAAGGGAATTTCACCTCTTCAGATATAACGAGTTCTATTTTATTTGGCGGTGATTTGGGATTAGGAATTGATCTAGGAGCGACTTATCAGTACGACGATGCCTGGCGCTTTAGTGCCAGTATTTTGGACCTCGGAGCCATCGTACATGCTTCTGATGTGAAAACTTATCAGGCCTCTGGAGATTATGTGCTTGAGGGTATAGAGCTCGATTTTCCAGATCTTTCTCAGGGTCAAAATGCCCCGCCTTATTATGCAATTTTTGAAAATGAGGTAGAAGCCGCAGTTCCTATCGACACCTTATATTCTGCCTACACTCAGTGGCGTCCCATTAAGTTAAATGCTTCAGCAGCTTATGGTTTTGGCCCTACAGCCCCCGGCTCTGTGGCTTGTAATTGCTCTGGCAAAGGAGATCCCTATAAGCTAGAGAGTGAAGTGGGGGTACAATTTTATGCCATAAAAAGACCTAAGGCCGTACAAACTGCCCTAACTTTTTTTTATGTGCGGCGTTTATTGCGTAATTTAACCTTGAAGTCTACATGGACCATGGATGCCTTATCCTACACTAATATTGGATTGGCTGTAGTGGGTGATTTAGGACCAATAAATGTTTATCTTGCAGGAGATCATTTATTGCGCTATCCTAACCTGGCTAAGGCCAGGGGAGCGTCTGTGCAGTTCGGAATAAATGTAAAATTAGAACGTCGATGAAGTACTTAATATTCAGTGTTTTATTTCTATTTGGAGTCGGGACTATTTTCCAGGTCCAGGCCCAAGAAGAAAAATTAAGTGCATTTGATTATGTCGTGGTTCCTGAGCGATTTGATTTTCAATATGAACGCGATCAGTACCAATTTAATTCTTTACTGAAATTTTTATTGAACAAGCACGGCTTTCACGCTTATTTCCCGGATGAACTTCCGGATGTGAGTCGTTGTGACGGGCTTTATGCCGATATAGAGCAGATCAGTGGATTTGTTTGGACTGAACTCAACATAAGACTTGTCGATTGTGATGGTATCTTATTTTATCAAACCAAAACTGGCCGCAGTAAGCTAAAAGAATATGCCAAGGCTTATAGTGAGGCATTGCGTATGGCATTTGAGAGTATTGAAATTTTAGGGGTGCGTCAGGGGGAACTCGAAATTCTACAAAAAGCTACAGCTGATGCAGGCGAAACACCAACAAACAAGGTGACCCGTGGTGAAGCTCCTGTGAAAAAGGATAGACCATTGGGTTTGCAGGCCGCTCAAGATGAAAAAAACAAAGTAATCCTCAATACAGATCCCGCGGTAAGAATGGGCCTTATTCCGGATGTGTCTATGATGAGTTTTACCGCAAACGAGGCATCCTTTTTATTGCGCCGAACGAATTTAGGTTATCAATGGTACCGCGAAGAGGATCAGGATTTAATTTACGAAGGAAAGTTCTTTGTGGTAGAAAAAATGCTGTTTTTCGAGGATAAGGATCAGATGCGCTATCAGGCCGAATTTACCACCGAAAACAACTTGATTCTGAATCGCGAAGGCCAAAAACTAGTCTTTGTTAGCGTTCTTTAATTCGGGTATTTTCCAGACCACATTTTTTGAAATTCAGCAAAACTTTGCTGTTCCTTTGCGCGCGCAGAGGGTTTGTAAAAATTAGCTTGGGTCAACTCCTTAGGCAGAAAATTTTGTTGGGCACAGCCGTTTGGCGCGTCATGATCGTATTGATAATCTGCCCCATAGCCTAGATCTTGGGTAATTTTATTAGCGGGATTGCGCAAGTGAATGGGCACGGGTAGGTGGGCGGTCTCTTTGGCGCAGTGCATGGCCTGATTAATGGCCTTGTAAGCGCTATTACTTTTTGGACTCATCGCGAGGTATAAAATACACTGCCCTAAAATAATACGTGCCTCAGGCAAACCGACGGTTTGGATGGCACCGGCTGTAGATTGGGCCATGATAAGTGCTGTAGGATTGGCCAGTCCAATATCCTCTGAAGCCGATATAATGAGCCTTCTTGCGATAAAACTCAATGATTCTCCCCCGATCAGCATGCGCGACAGCCAATACAAAGCGGCATTGGGATCACTTCCACGAATGGATTTAATCATGGCAGAGGCGATATCATAATGTTGATCTCCACTTTTATCATAACGTACCCCGAGTTGATCAAACTGAGCTTTGACATAGGTGTCGGTAATTTCGACTTCTTTATTTGCATTGGGCATCACCAGGAGCTCAAAAGTGTTGAGTAACTTGCGTGCGTCTCCACCACAACTTTGTATGAGCACTTTTGTTTCACTCAAATGAACGGTTTTACGCTTAAGTTCGGGATCGACAATCAAAGCCCGATTGAGTAACTGCAAAAGATCGTCCTGATTCAGGGCATTTAGCGTATAAACCTGACATCGCGACAAAAGGGCAGGGATTACCTCAAAACTGGGCTGTTCTGTAGTGGCGCCAATTAGGGTAACCCAACCTTTTTCAACCGCGCCCAGTAGGGCGTCTTGTTGGGATTTACTAAACCGATGAATTTCATCAATAAACAGTATCGGATTACTGTGGGCAAACATTCCGGAGGCGTCTTTTGCTCTCTGAATGACTTCACGCACCTTGGCCACCCCACTATCGATAGCACTTATGTTGAAAATCTCGCGCTTAGTTTCTTTGGCCAGTAGCCCTGCCAGTGTGGTTTTACCCGTTCCCGGGGGTCCCCAAAGGATCATAGAGGTAATTAGACCACTATCGAGTTGAGGGCGTAAGGCCCCACTGGGGCCTATTAAGTGTTTTTGACCTATATAATCGGCCAATTTGACCGGGCGCATACGTTCTGCCAAGGGGATATTCATACATTAAATGTACGATATTCACTGAGGATTGCTGAAAAATTGACATAATTTTGAAAGGGGCCCATTTTTTGCGTTAATACGGGCAAAATCTTCACCCATATGCGGATAAAAAAAAATATTCCTTTTAACTGGTCGGTACTGATTGTGCCGCTGGGTTTCGTCCTGAGTATGTGGATTGTTTTTTGGCTGGAAATTCGCTTTGGCTTGCGCTTCAAGACCTTTGGGATATTTCCAGGCAGGATAGAGGGCTTGTGGGGCGTGCTGGCGGGGCCTTGGATTCATTCAGGCTTGAATCATTTGAGCAATAATTCTTTGCCCATGCTTTTTTTATTGGCAGCGCTTTTTTACTTCTACAAACCTATAGCGTTGCGCGTATTAGTGATCGGACTTGTGCTGACAGGGCTTACCACATGGCTCATTGGTCGTCCTTCTTGGCATATTGGGGCCAGTGGTCTGATCTATATGTTGGTGTCTTTTATTTTTTTTAAAGGTGTTCAGTCTCGTTTTTATCCGCTAATTGCTGTGGCCTTGACGGTTGTTTTTCTTTACGGTGGTTTATTTTGGTATCTGTTTCCTTTGGATCCAAAGATATCATGGGAGGGCCATAGCGCAGGATTTATCGTGGGGCTTTTTCTAGCCGTTATCTACCGCAAGGAGCAGAGTCACCTTTTTGAGTTCTATGTATGGCAAAAGGAGGATTTTGATCCCGAGCAGGATGCATTTATGCGTCAGTTTGATGAAAATGGTCAGTTCAGACCATTGCAAGAACCTGAAATTCCTGATGAGGTGACAAAACAGGCACAGAGCCCAAAGAATATTGAGATAAGTGACCCGAATACCCCGAAAGTTATTCAGGTGAAATACAGCTATAAAAAGCGAAAGCCCCAGTAGAGCTTTTTTAAGTGGTTCTCTGACGCAAAACCTCAAATAAAATCGCTCCAGCGGCCACTGAGACATTTAATGATTTTGTTTTCCCCATCATGGGTATTGAAATAAGACCATCTAAAAGGTTTAAGACAGATTTGCTGATGCCTGAGCCCTCAGACCCCATAACAATGGCTGTAGGGGCTTTAAAATCTGTTTTAAAATAAGTTTCAGGTGCTTTTTCACTGGCGCCGTAGACTTTATAGCCAGATCCTTGTAGATAAAATATGGCGTCTTTTACGTGGTCAACCTTACAAATAGGCACATTAAAGACGGCCCCAGCCGATGTTTTTACGGTATCGGCATTGACGGGCGCCCCCCCAGATTTTTGGATGATGACACCACTTACTCCTGTACATTCGGCCGTGCGTATAATTCCACCAAAATTTCGCGCATCGGTGAGTTGATCTAAAATGATAAAAAGTCCTGAGGATTCTTGTTCTTCTTGATTTAGTACGAGCTCTTCCAGAGAGACAAAGCTTATAGGGGAGAGGTAGGCGACGATTCCTTGGTGATTTGAGCGGGTGAGTTTGTCGAGTTTTACCAGAGGGACTGCATTAACCGGTATGCCCCGTGTTT
>JALRAI010000009.1:20443-29903 GCA_023258055.1 Flavobacteriaceae bacterium
TGCTATTTTGATAATCGACTCAAAGCGATGGGCCTCACTGCCCTGATGAATGAAAATTTTATCGAGTGTTGCCCCTGCCTCAAGGGCTTCAAGTACTGGATAATAGCCAAAAATAAAATCGTCTTTTTTCATGATGCAAATAATGCGCCAAAATTAGCATAAAAAAAGAGGCTGTCGATAGACAGCCTCTTTAATATTATAAAGTATAATCAAATTACTTGATAACTTTTACAGTACCCTCAGTACCACCGATGTTTACTTTTACAAAGTAAGCACCGCTAGCCATTTGAGACATATCCACTTGAGAAGTCATCGCGTTGATGTTAGCGCGGTATACTTCTTGACCAAGAACATTGAAAATAGCTACGTTGCTGATCGCTTCGTTAGCTTGAAGATTCAATACGTTGTTTACTGGGTTTGGATAAGCTTGGAAACCTTTAGTAGCAAAGTCTTGAGTTCCTACGTTAGTGTCAGAGAATACGATATCATCGATATAGTATTCGTTGTTACCACTAATAGAGTAGTAGTTCAATCCACCTAAGCTAGTTGGTACAGTACCGGCTGAGTCAGTGAAAGCAGTTCCAGCAGGAATTACCTCAACACCGTCAACGATAATTTGCATAGTAGCCAAAGACATACCAGCAGAGATGTCTACGTTTAAGGTCCACTCAAACCACTGATCGTGTGGGAAAGTAAAAGATACAGCACCAAGAGCACTGTTGTCGATTAGACCTTCACCTGGAGCAGTTGTGTCTTGGTTAAAGAAGATGTTTCCGATAACCCACTCACCGCCACCGATTGGCACAGTACCTTGAACGTTCATGTAACCTTCTTTTCCAGATGGGATGTACATGTAAGAAGTGTAGTACCAAGTTCCGAAGATTTTGTTCCCCATATCAAGAACTGGATCCATTCCTGAACCATCAACAAAGAAAGATACAGAACCGCTCTGAGCGTGAGCATCAGATGCTAATCCAGCACATGATCCACCACATCCCCAATCAGTCCACCAGTTTTCGTAAACTGTTTGTCCTGGCGTGTAGCTTTCCATATCGTCAGAAAACTGTGCGTAAACACTAGTCATGGCGAACGCGAAAAGCGCAGCTAAAAAATAATTTTTTTTCATAATAACTATAAATTTAAAGTTTAATAAACCCAAATTTACAAAAAAAATATTTTAGAAAAAAGCCAAAAAAAATCAAAAAAGCAAAAAGAAAGGGGGCCTAAGCCCCCTTAATTGTATTACTAAATTCTGTACAATCAAATTAGATTGGCAAGAAAATAACTTTAAAAAGAAATGGTGAATTGAAGTAAATTCCTCCAGAAATAGTGGCCCCAACATCATTAGCTGAGAAGGTACGGCCATCATTCATGACGATTTCAAATCGAACCGCCATAAAACTTGGCACACCTGGAGTAGCACCAGCTGCAGCGTATAGATCAGCCACATCTTGAATGACTAGGCTAATGTCCGCACGAGGTAAACCATTACTTGACAAGGCGAAATCGCTAGCCGGGAAGGTAGTCCACGCTTGCTCTCCAATATCAACTCCGTCATCAGTCAATAGAGGATCGATCAAATCTTGATCGTTGTATACTTGAACGTATACATTAACCTCTTTGAAATCTGGAACGAAACTTCCATTTCCTTGTTGTACTTCAATAGTAGAGTTGATTACGTTATTCGCTGGATTGGTAACCGTTACCAAATCAGGGAAATCAACAATTGTTCTCAATACTGCTCCAGATTCTGTGTCCACAGTGTCTAGAACTTGATTGATGAGCGCATCGGATTCACTACAAGCCGTAAAGCTCAAAGCGGCACCTAAAACGAATATTTTTAGAATATTTTTCATACTTATCAAATTTTTAGTTAGCAACTGGGAATCCAGGTGATGGAGGATTAGTATCCCAGAATACTTGTACATCAACACCTGGCTTTTGTACAATATTACTGTTTACGTTAGCTTCGTTCGCAGGATATAAGAAAGAACGAACAAAAGCACCTGGGTTAGGATCGATGTTCAATTGTAATTTCTTTGGATATCCAGTACGACGGTAGAAGTTATATGAATCCATACCGTTTCCGTAGTGTGCGATAAACTGTTGAGTCGCAAGAACTTCCCACTTGTCTTCGTTTGAACCGCTGTTAAATGAACTTACAACACTACTTACGTAATTACTCACGTCTGTAGAAGTGGCAAAGAAAGCTGAATCAGCTTCAGGATCTAAGCTACCAAATTCTAACACTTTATTCGCGTGCTTACTGATACCGGCACTTAGTGCAGTGGCAGCAGCGCCAGCACTACCTCCAGCTAAGGCTACTTCAGCCTTCATGAATTCAGTCCAGCTCGCTAACATGATCGGCATGATTCCAGCACCACCGGCACCACCACCTACAGTAACTGAAGTGAAACGATCATCGTCAAAACTTCCTCCGATAGGATATACTCCTCCAGAAGTTTTTTGGAAGCTATCTGGTGGAATACCTTCGGCGTTACCATGGTCACGTCCCCAGTATCCTTCTTCTAACGAGCAGAAAAGCATATCAGAAGGGAAGTGGTTTGGACGAGGAGCTACAGAACAGGTAAGTGTCGTTTGGCTTCCTCCTGGGTTACATGAGGCCCCTGGACAACAGTCGCTTTGACGATAGAAATAGTAACGCATACGTGGATCACCAAGATCTAACATAGTCCCCATTAACCAAACTGATTGGTAAGGTCCTGTACCGGTTACATTATAGTTACCGTTGTAAGAAGGGTGACGCGTGTCAGGGTTAGTCTCGTTAGTACCGTACTGGAATTGGAAATCATCAGCTGTTGAGTTGATGTAGTTTCCAGAATTCACAACACCATTAAATGCTGCAGTGTTTCCAGTGTTTAAGAAAGCAACCATTTTTACAGTATTCGCTAGCTTAACCCACTTTCCGAATTCATTGTCGTAGAAGAAATCGTACTCAAGGTTATCGCCAGGTTGACCAAGAAGGTCAATACCCTCGTTTAGCATGTCAATTGCTGCTGCATAAACCTCTTCTCCTGGATCTACCATAGGAGCAGGGAAAGTCGAAGGGTCAGTTGCTTGGCTGTAAGGTACATCACCAAAGGCATCCACTAAAGTGATTAGTGTATAAGCCTTAAGGATACGCATGATCCCGAGGTGTTTGTTGTTACCAGCGTTATTGGCTAAAACTTCAGCAGAAGCCATGTCTGAGAACATACCGCGGTAGGCAAGACTCCACTCACCATCCAAGGCAACAGGTTGATAGTTGTTTACATAAGTACGGCCGAACATGTAGTTAATACGTGTTAAGGCTGCACCGTTTCCACCCATTTGACGCATAAAGCTTGTGAAATCCAATTGGATGGCGGTCATAAAGCGATCTAAACTCGCTTTATCTTGAGTTACGTTGTTAGGATCGTCTAACAGATCTAGATCAGTGGTTTCGCATGAGGTAAATACCAAACCAGCAGCTAGAAGAACGTAGGTAAATAATTTACTTATATTTTTCATTGTTCGTGTTTTATCAGGTTAAAATGTAGCGTTAACGCTAAATCCATATCTCTTGCTACTAGGTCCAGTCAAGAAATCAAACCCTGCTCCGTTACCAGCACCAAGACCAGTTACGTTTGGATCGAAGTTAATTCCTTCAGGAGTGTTGTAAGCGTCATACCAAAGGTTGAAGCCACTGAACTTGAAGGTTACAGATCCAAATGGAGTTTTCTCTAACATTTTAGACCCAAGGGTGTATCCTAAAGATACTTCTTGTAGACGTACTACAGAAGCATCATATACTTGTAGTTCATCTGCAGGGCTAGCAAAACCGTTTGAGAAATAGAAATCTGAGTTGTTGATTTGAACCGTGTTTGGCAAACCAGTGTCTTGGTTAACCCCATCTAAGATGTAAGTTCCTAAACGATCTTCAGTGTCTGTAGTCAAACCACGACCTAGAAGTGAACCTACATAAGTAGAGTAGATGTCTCCACCTGAAACATGAGTGAATTGTACATTCAAGCTAAGTCCTTTGTAAGACATGCTGCTGATGTAATTCATCACGAAATCTGGGTTAGCATCACCGATAAGTGGCACAAGACCATCTTCTGTAGTGGTTTCAGCCACATAGTTACCGGCTGCATCAACAACAAGGTTACCGTTAGCGTCACGCTTAACACGTGAACCGTACATGGCACCTAGAGGATCTCCGACAGTCGCGAAGTTACCCAAGTTAGTGAAACCAGCATAAACTACTTGCTCGGTATCTTGACCTAAACTAATTACTTCACTTTCGAAAGTGGTGTAGTTCACATTCAATTTCCAGTCGAAACCGTTAGTTTGTGTTTTTACTAAGTTGAAACCTAAATCAGCTTCGATACCTTTTGATTGAACCTCACCGATGTTGTTATCGATAAACGAGGCACCTGTACTGGTTGGAATCGGCTGATCTTCAACGATCAAGTCGTTAGTGGTTCTTTCGAAGTAAGAAACGTCAAAAGTCAAACGATTGAATAAGTTACCTTCAGCTCCAAACTCGATTTCTTCGAAAAGCTCAGGGCGAATAGCGCGGTTACCAATACTGCTTGTGGTGGTGTTTGACGTGATGTCTGAACCACCATCGTTCCAAGCTTGAGTATTCAACGCTACTAAAGTAACGGTTGGATAACCTGTTACGAAGTTAGCTGAAGTACCGTAACCCGCACGAAGCTTAAGGTATTTAATTCCATTGTCAGAAGACAATCCATCAAAGGCGCTAGTGGGTACGAAAGACACACTCGCAGATGGGTAGAATAATGAATTTTCTATAGAGTTAGAAACCCAGTCGTTACGACCTGAAAGGTTTACGAATAAATAGTTGTCATAATCAAGAAGCATCTGTCCAAAAACCCCAACGATGTTACGTCTTTGGTGGTACTCTGATTGAGTACGCTCTACGTAACCTGAGTGGTCAAAGAAACCGAATACTTGCTGATCAGTACTTCTCATTCCAACACTGTTGTAGTCAACGCTGTTAGAAGTCGCCCCAACAGTAAAGCTCATATTAGCTTTATCATCTAGGAAAGAGAAGTTATTTCCAGAGAGAACAACACGGTGATCATAAATTGTGTTAGTAGTGGAAGTTGTTTGATAGAAACCACGGTCAGTGTTGATGTCTCCTGTCACACCACCACGGTTTTGACGGTTCACTGCATTTTCAGTGTAGTTGTCAATACTTGCCTGATAGAACACATTGAATTTATCAGATATGTCGTAGGCAATGTTAGCAAAACCATTCACACGGTTAACTAACTGGCTGAAGCGCGCATTTTTAACAGTCCAAAGTGGGTGCTGAATGGCGTTATCTTGACGATAGTAAACACTACCTCCATCAGGAAGCTCGAACGGAAGTTCGAAGAAGTCGATACTTCTTGGTGTGTAGAACAAATCCCCGAAGATTGAAGAACCAGAACCAAAAGTAGAAGAACCGAAACTCGCTGCTACTGGAGGAGTTTTAAGGTCAGTTTTGGTGTAGGTCATCGATCCGCGGATGCTGAATTTATTACTCAATTTAGCATCTCCCGATAGAGTTAAGTTCGTACGTTTTACATTGTTTCCAGGAGTAAATCCATCTTCGTCTAGGTTACTGAATACAGTACCATAACCGAATTTACCATCTGCACTACGACCTCTAGCATTAACAGAAATGTTACGCGCTAGACCTTTGCGGAAGAATTCATTTACACTATTACGTGGCTTCCAGTCATAACGCTCACCAGCGAATTGAGCTTGATAGTCAGGATAGTTAGTTGCCAAGAAGTTAGACGTAGAGTAAGGGTGAGCCACTGTACCGTTAGCATCAAATGATGGGTCAGATCCCCAGCCCCCTAAACCGTCTCTGTAGAATCCAGGTCCCCAGTTACTGTAGAACCACCCGAAGGCTTGGTCGAAACCACCCCCGAATCGATTTTGGTAATCAGGTAGGATAGATACTTCGTTGACGAACAAAGAAGAGGAAACTTCAATTTCTTGTTTTGCATTTTGCTCCGCACCGCTACCACTTTTAGTTGTGATGAGGATAACTCCGTTACGTCCTTGCGTACCGTAAAGAGTTGTCGCAGCAAGACCTTTCAAGATATCCACACGCTCGATGTTGTTCGGGTCAATGTCAAAAGATCGGCTAGATCCCATGTTCCCATCAACGAAGTTACCTGCTTGGTTGGTGTCGTTACTGATCGGCACACCATCAATCACGTAAAGGGCGTTGTTATCTCCTGTGAAAGAGTTTGTTCCTCGGATAATTACTTTGTTTGCAGATCCAGAAAGACCGTTTTGTGTGGTGATGTTAATCCCCGCAGCCTTTCCGCTCAAAACACGAGTTAAATCCGTTTGTGGGCTTTCTTTGATTGATTCCTGCTGAATTGAGGAAACAGAATAACCCAATGCCTTTTTCTCTTTCTTCACAGCGAATCCTGTTACTACCACCTCGTTAAGGACAGAAGCATCAAGTTCCATTGAGAAAGACATGTCGGAAGACGTCGCCGTCACAGGCATCTCGACATTTTTGTAACCAACGTAACTAAAAACTAGAGTCTCTCCAACAGAAACCTCGATGGTGTAGTTACCGTCGAAATCCGTCTGGACCCCATTTGTAGTTCCTTTGGCAATAACATTGACTCCAGGCAACGGCAAGTTGGATTCATCCAACACTGTACCGGAGACAGTTTTTTGCTGTGCGAACGTGAGTTGCACCACAAACGCTAGGAATAGCGTTAAAATTCCACTAAACTTTGTTCTCATTTTGTAATTTATTTGAATTAGCCAACGCCAAAAATCACAATAAAAAGTTAAATACACAACTTTTTAAACTTAAAATTTCGAATTATTTTAACAGAAAGTTAGGCTATTGTTAAGGTTTGGGGCGATTGATGAATTTCGAAAATCCGTTAAATTTTGGCCTTATTTTCGATCAAATTTTAATTAAAATAACCCAAAATTTAGCCTCAAATTGTTGATGAATTTTGTCCTGAGTCACCCGCTAAAATCGGCTGTTAAAAACAAGATGTATTTTGGTGTTATTTGTCGAAAAATCAGTCCTTTTTCCAAAGCCTTGGGCTATTTGAAATTTTAATATTCCGGCCCGTGTAACCGTTGCGATGCCCAGGCCCACAGAGTAGTTAAAGGTCATATTTCCCTCTAGCTCGTTACGGTAATAGGCAAAATCGGTTAAATGATGAATATAAAAGGCCTCAGAAAAGGAGAGTCGATATTCCGATTGAATTAAATGCATTCGGGATGTTTCGAGTAAGTTTTCGTTAAAGCCGCGTAAACTTTGGGTGCCCCCAAAACGGTATAATTCATTGAGGCGAAGTTGTTCACCCTGTATGAGTGCTGTTTTTTGATAAAGCCAAAAGAAGTGATTTGGCCATAGTTTAAGCAGGTAGTCAAGTTCTAGATTAAGCCTTTGACGCGTATTGGTTTGTCGTATGCCCAAGGAAGTTTCTTCTAAGGTGATCTCTTGGTCGCTCGATCCAAACTCCCCTTGTACTCTGATCAAAGATTTTGTGGGCATTAAAACAGAGTTCCTACTTTTTAATCTTTGAAAGGAAATACCCCACAGCCCTTGGTTAAAATCTGAGATATTGCTTTGCTGGGAGATCACCTCATTCCCTGTGGTTGATCTGATTGAAGTGTATCCCATGGCAAGGCTCCAAGGCCCAAAAGGTTCGTAAGTGATTTGAGCCCCTGAGGTCACTGTGGTAAACGTGGAATCTCTGCGAAACAAATCAAACTTAGCTTGCACCCCTAAGGGAGATCCGCCCAAGTAAGGCAGTCCCGCTTGAATTTCTAAACGCTCTTGCTGATTGCCATCTGCTTTGTAACGCAGGTCGAATTGTTCGCTTTTATCAAGATTGTTCCAAAGTTGAATATTTAGGTAGCCATTGAGCTTGAGAGATTGTTGCTGAGCATCTGAACCAAAGCCTAAGATGCCTTCTATTTGATTGGCCTGTTTTTTTTCGAGGTACATGTACAAGGTCGTTCTCTTTTCCTGAAAAAGAGCCTCACTTGGTCTTAGGACGCTGACATAGGGGGAGGCAGAAAGAATCTCTTCAGCGCTATTTATCCTTGCTTTCTCAAAGAGCATTGGGCGCCTTATTCCAGCTTTGTGTTTTAAAAGTCCTCTGTCTAAGTTAGTGTAACCCTTGATGACCAAACTGTCAATTTTTCGCTGTGGCAATAAATTTACCTGGAGTTTTGCCAGTAGAGTGGGGTATTGCATAGGTTCGAGCTCAATAAATTTCAATTGAGTAAATGGACTGAAATCTTGAGCAATAGCATTGCTGAGTTGATTCAGAAAATTGGGTACCGTCTCAACGGGAATCATCATATAATTGATATGACCTTCTTGATTTACTGGTATGGCGATCGATTGGAATAGTGCATCAGTCGGCTCAGAACTAGGCGCAATTTCAGGGAAATCTACTTTGATGTTTTGAACATAAGATTCAATCGCCTTAGGATAGGAGAATATAATATTTTGCCACCTTGACCCTAAATCAAAGCTAATTTCCAAAATTCTTTGTCCGGGATCGCTCAGGTATTCCCTCTCTTGAGTTTTAACACTGAGGTATCCGTGGTATTGCAGGCGCTCAATTTCTGTTTTGATGGTTTGGTCTAGAGAAGCGCGCGACGCAAATTTTTGTGGCTTCGAAGAAAGATTTAATTCCTGAGACTGCGCCGAGGGCAGGGCGATAAATTGTGCCGTGAGCTCTTGGGCATTTATTTCCATCGAGATCAGTAGGCTATATATAAGGTATAGAAATAGCTCTTTTTTCATTTCTAGCGCTGTGCGTTCAGACAGTCTTACAAACTTAACGCTCAACCCGCTAAATTCTTACGGCTCTCAAGGTAAAATCACTAGTCTCGAAATAATTTGTTGCGGCCATTGGGATAATTCAATTTTATTGCTACCTTTGCCGCCCTTTATAGGGAGAAATTATATCGTTTATCTAAGTATAACAAGGATTTTATATGCCAACTATTTCACAATTAGTACGAAAAGGAAGAGCCAAAATAACCAAGAAGAGTAAATCGGCTGCTTTAGATTCGTGCCCGCAACGCCGCGGAGTGTGTACGCGTGTATATACGACCACACCGAAGAAACCGAACTCAGCCATGCGTAAAGTGGCCCGTGTTCGTTTGACTAACGGTAAGGAAGTAAACGCATACATCGGTGGTGAAGGACACAATCTACAAGAGCACTCGATAGTATTGGTTAGAGGTGGAAGGGTGAAGGATTTGCCAGGAGTACGTTACCACATTGTGCGCGGCGCATTGGATACCGCAGGGGTCCAAGGTCGTTTACAGCGTAGGTCAAAGTACGGAGCAAAGCGCCCGAAGAAGTAATTAAACTTTAAGAAGAAGACATGAGAAAAAGACAAGCGAAAAAAAGACCGCTGTTGCCAGATCCAAAATTTAACGATCAGTTGGT